>JAUNMV010000015.1 GCA_030531695.1 Bacilli bacterium
TATCTTCAGAATAATCATTATGTAAATAAAGAAATTTATCTTCTAAAGTATCTTTACTATTAACAACATTCTTATTAAATGAAGACATATTCTCTAAATCTTTATTAATAATCTTTTCATATAAATTATTAATATCTTTATCTATTATATTAATTAAATCTAAAATAGATTGTCCTTCTTTTAAATCTATATCTTCACAATAAGCTTCATAATCCATATATTGTTCTCTAATAATATTATAGTTGTATCTTAATATACATATATACTCTATAGTATCTACCTTAATAACTGGCTCATCTTTAGATTTAACTATAATACATGATTTAACTAAAGTATTAATATCATCTAATAGATAAGAAAAATCATAATAACAAAGTCTTACTCTACTATATAATTTATAAAAATCATCTCTATCTCCATAGTATTTATTCTTATGATCTAACATATCTTTAAATAATATAGTAATCTTTTCAAGGATATCATCATTAACTATATCATATCCTACTTTTTCTATTTCATTATGAATATCTATATATTGATTATAATTATTTAAAACTTCATTATATGCATCTATGGTATATTTAGTACGTAATTCAGTATCTACTAAAACATAACCTAAATTATATACTAAAGTACTAATCTCTTTAAATAAAACAGTATTATTATCAAAACAAGAACTTAATGACTTAATAGTATTAGTCTTTTTAATATGTTCTTTATATGGATAATGCTTATATTCATTAATAGCTATTAATAATTCTAATGTCTTATCAACTAAGTAATTATAAATAGTTTCACTATTACCTAACTTTAATACTTCATCTAATATTAATGGTTCCATAAAATCACCTAAACTTATTATACAAAAAAATAGAACTATTTAGTAGTTCTATTATTTTTTATATTACCTGTATTAGAAGTATCTTCATTATGTTTTAATCTATCAACTATATCTAATTCTACAATAGAATCACATACTTTATATCTATAGAACTTCTTAATATCATTATAATCATCTTCCATAGCCTTAGACATACATTTAAGATACTCATCTCTCTCTTCAACTTTAATATATACAGAAGGAAGTCCAGCATCTTCCATTAATTTATTAATAAAACATCTAACAGTTCTACCATTACCATCAGCAAATGGATGAACTTTTATTAACTTACAATTTAATTCAACACATTTATCTAAATACATAAGTAAAAGATTTGGATCTCTTAACATTTTAATTTCAGGAGACATTTTTCTAAAATCAGCAACATCATCATCTAAATCACGTAATCTATAATATATCTCAGACCAATCACAAACATCTACTTTAGAATCAGAAAACCTTGCTAATTCTCTTCTAAAATTTCCACCAAATTCAGGATGTGGAGTACAAGAAAATAACTTTTCATGTAAATCTTTAATACTAAAAATATCAAACATATTCTCAATATCATTAGAATGCATATACTCATACATTTTAGCTAAACCCTTTAATTCTTCTTTACCATGTTTAGTAAGATAATCAATACCTTCAACACTTGTTTCATTAGTAACATATCTCTCAACAAAACTTTTCTTCATATTATTAAATCTAATTTCTTTATAACTTAATTCATAATAAATAAATAATAATTGATCAACTAACTTATCAAATCCAGAAGTATTATTATCTTGATTACGATATTTTTTATAATATTTAAAACTTTCTAAAATGAGTTTTTCTGTATCAAATCCAGCTTGTTCACATATAGATCTAGCAGCACTCATACCTAAACACCCCTTAAACAGCTACATATTATAACATAAAAAGACAAAAAAAGATAGTAATTAAGTATATAATTACTATCTATTTATATTATTTAACAACTATATTAACAATCTTACCCTTAATTACTATTACTTTAACAACTTCTTTTCCTTCTATATGTTTAGAAACATTATCTTCACTCATAGCTTTTTCTTTAATAGAATCTTCTGCTTCATCTTTATTAATTTTAATAGTACCGCGAACTTTTCCATTAACTTGAACAGCAATTTCTATTTCTTCATCTACTATCTTAGCCTCATCATACTTAGGCCATTCACCATCACATATAGGTTTATTTCCTAACATTTCATTTAACTCTTCAGTAACATGAGGACAAATTGGATTTAATAAAGTAATTAATAATTCATAATCAGCTTTAGTTATTTCATCCTTAGCATCATAAGCATTAGCTAAAATCATTAATTGAGAAACTGCAGTATTATATCCCATATTTAAGATATCTTCAGTAACTTTCTTAATTGTTTTATTTTGTAATACTTCTAAGTCTTTAGAATATCCAGATTCGCTATTAATCTTATCTTTCATTCTAACAATCTTATCAATAAAACGTTTGCATCCTCTTAATGAATCTGTACTCCAAGCAGCATCCATTTGATAATCACCAATAAACATTTCATATATACGTAATACATCTGCTCCAAATTCATTAACAACATCATCTGGATTAATAACATTACCTTTAGATTTAGACATCTTTTGTCCATCAGGACCTAAAATCATACCATGAGATACTCTTGTCCAAATCATTTCTTTCTTAGGAACCAATCCAATATTATATAAGAATTGTACCCAGAATCTAGCATAAAGTAAGTGTCTTGCAGTATGTTCCATACCACCATTATACCAATCTACTCTATTCCAATATTTCATAGCATCCATAGATGCGAATTCTTTATCGTTATGAGGATCCATATATCTTAAGAAATACCATGAAGAACCTGCCCAGTTAGGCATTGTATCTGTTTCTCTCTTAGCTGGTCCACCACAATGAGGACAAGTTGTATTAACCCAATCTTCAATCTTAGCAAGAGGACTCTCACCAGTATCAGTAGGTTCATATTCAGCAACATCTGGAAGTAATAATGGTAAGTCAGCCTCATCCATTGGTTGCCATCCACAATGTTCACAATAAATCATTGGAATTGGTTCACCCCAGAATCTTTGTCTAGAGAAAATCCAATCTCTCATCTTATAATTATTAACACGTCTAGCAATACCTTTTTCTTCTAAGTATTTAGTAATAGCTTCCTTACCTTCCATTACACTCATACCACTAAATTCTTCAGAGTTCATTAACTTAGAATCAGGATTATTTAAATATCCGTGTTTTTCATATGCACATTTAGAAGTATCTTCACCAGTAATAACTTGAATATATTCAAGATTATGAGCTTCTGCATATTCAAAATCTCTTTGATCATGAGAAGGAACTGCCATAACAGCACCAGTACCATAATCACCTAAAACGAAATCTCCTAAGAATACAGGAACTTCTTTACCATTAACTGGATTAATAGCTTTAATACCTTTAACTTCAACACCAGTCTTACCTTTATTTAATTCAGTTCTATCCATATTAGACTTCTTAGCAGTTTCTCTAATATATTCTTCTACTTCTTCTTTATTCTCAACACGTGGCATTAATTCTTTAATTAATTTACCATCTGGAGCAATAACAAAGAAAGTAATACCATAGATAGTTTCAATACAAGTAGTAAATATAGAGAATTTACCTCCACCTACTATATCAACATCTACTTCAACACCTTCTGATTTACCAATCCAGTTAATTTGACCTAATTTAACTCTATCAGCAAAATTAGTATCCTCAAGACCAGTTAATAAATCTTCAGCATAGTCACTCATTCTAAGCATCCATTGACTCTTCTCTTTTTGCTCAACTTGAGTACCACATCTTTCACATACTCCACCAGCAGCATCTTCATTACTTAAAACACTCTTACATTTAGGACACCAGTTAACTGGAATAGTATCCTTATATGCCATACCATGTTTATAAAATTGTAAGAATTGCCATTGAGTCCACTTATAATAATCTGGATCAGTAGTAGAAAACTCTCTATCCCAATCAAAAGAGAATCCTAAAGTTTTCATTTGTCTTTTAAAAGTCTTAATATTTTCTTTAACTGCTTCTTTTGGATGAATATGATTCTTTATAGCATATTGTTCTGCAGGCGCACCAAAAGCATCCCATCCCATTGGAAATAATATATTATATCCTTGCATTCTCTTCATTCTAGCAATAGCATCTTGTGCAGTATAACTTCTAACATGACCTACATGTAATCCCGCACCAGATGGATAAGGGAATTCAACTAAGACATAATATGGTTCCCTCTTGTCACCAGTAACAGCTTTAAAACTCTTATGATCATCCCAATATTTTTGCCATTTAGCTTCAATCTCATTGTAATTCATTATTTAATCATTCCTTTCTTTTTATAAAATAGATACACTAAGTGATAACTTAATAGTATTGAACCAATACAACTAACAAAACCTAATAAAATTAGTAGAAAAAAATTCATAGGTATCATTACTATAGTAACTACAATAGCTATATCAAGTGATGATACAATTGCTACTATTTGTAAGAGTTGATTATAATTAACTTTCTTCATATCAAGATTATATTTCTTAATAAGATATACAATCTCAATAGGTTCTCTACCATTATCTTCTCCTTTAGCTTTTCTTTTCTTAGTTTTTGAAACTACAAAAATTTCATATATCATTAGTACAAATATAAATGTTAAAACAAATAGAATAACCTCTTTCATATATCCTCCTTAGAATAAAAAAAATAACTCATCCTAACATAAGGACGAGTTATCGCGGTACCACCTTAATTCATGAATATAATTCATGCAACTTTATAGAGATATAGGTCTTACCCTTTATGTTTATACAATTGATCAAGTTCACAAATCTCTCTAACTTGTTTTCACCAACCACAAGCTCTCTTAATAGATAAATATTGCTACTACTACCAACAACATTCCAAAAACTAATCATAGTATAGTACAATTGTTTAAATAATTCAAGTATAAATTTAAATATACTCATTAGGTACAGTAATCATAACTCTTAATGAAACACCATCAATAGAATTATAGTTATAGAGAACTGTAAAAAATTCACCTCTACCTCTTACAAAAATAAAAGTTGAATAAGTAGATTCAGAACTCCAAATAGAACTTAACCAATATCCTGGATAATACATCCACTTTGGAGAATTACTAAAATTTGAATATGTATTAATATCAAATCCAAAATAATTTTTCACTTCACTATAAGAAGGAACTTTTCCAGTGATATCATGCGCTCCTAAAGTGCTTAAATAAGTAATATAATTATTAACATAATGAGCTGCACTATAATTTGCACTATTTATATCACCACTAATAGAAGAATTATAAACATCATTAAATAAAGGTACAGTACCATAATCACTAATAAAAGTAGAGTCAGAAACCCAATACTTATTAAAAGCAAAAGGAATACAACCATGACAACCACTTTCAAATTTAGGCTGTTGTGCTCCAACTATCCAATCATTTCTTCTAAAAGTACCAACATTTAAAGGATACTTAGTAAATATAATTGTATTTTCAGTTCCAACATCAACTATATAAAAATGTTCATCTCCAATATTTACTTCATCTCCTTGAGCAAGTACTCCAGGAGTAGTTTGATTATATAAAGATACAAAACTTCCACTTACTCTATTAAAAGCTGTATTATCTGCTTGTACATAATTAACTGTAATAGTAATATTAACTGTTTGATTATCTATTGATAAATCACTACTAGATATATCATCTTTATATCTAACAGTAACTTTATATTTATCAGAGCTATTATGAGCAAGTAATTGTTTTTCTTTTAAAGCAGCACCATCATCATAAGTAATTACATATTCAAATACTTTCTTTTGATTAGAAGTTAATTCAGTACCACTAATACTACTAATCATTCCATCAATACTACCATCATTTACTACATCAACAGTAAATTCATAAGTATCTTTAGGCTGTAATAAATCTACAGTAAAATTAACAGTAGTACTATCAGTTAATACTAAACTACTAGCATCTACATTTCCACCTACTTTAGTAGGACTTTCAAAATGAATATCCCATTCTTGTTTTCTAAGTAAAGAAGAACCAATTAAATCTAACTGACTAGATAAAAAAGCAAAACCGATACTAATAAGAAGTATCAGTAAAACTATTATTAACTTACTATTTCTTCTCATAGTATCGATCTCCTTAATTATTTTGTTTTATATACAGGTGCATCAATATCTAATAATAAAGCTTCATCCTGCATAATCCATTTATCTCTTAAAATATTTCTATTAATAACACTATCTATTTTATCACTAACAATAGTAGGTAATTCAGTATTACCAAACTTTTCTTGATACTCATAAAACATATCCATAATAGTATTATCAAAATTATCTTCATTTAAGAAGAACCCAGTAAGACTAGAAGAAACTTTCATAAAATCATCTCTTCCACTAATATCATAAGTCTTACCATTCATTCTATAATATATTTCTAAAGATAAGAATAATGGATTAGTAATCTTAACTGACTCATCACCATAAAAATATAATGTACCTTCAGGATATTCTAATAATATATTCTTTTCATTCTTAGTAAATACATCATACATAGTTTTTTCATTACTCATATTATCAAATACATTAAATAATACTTCATCAGTAACAAAATTTCTTCTAATATCCTCAACACAACTTAAATTCTTATCTCTATAATCTGAATCATTATAATCTCTTAATAAATCTAATGATTTTCTTCCACCAGTTAAATATAACTTCATAAGGAATTCAAAGTTATCAAATAACTGATAAGTAATTAAATCATAGTCCTCTACTGGAATAGAATCACATGAATCTAACCAATATTCAGGATTACCATCATAAAAACATAAATCTTGATAATTATGTATTTCTTCTAACAAATTTTTCTTAGAAGATTTATCCATATTATCAAATAAACTACTATCATATACTTCATCTAAGTCAGACGAAAAGAAATGATTTATAACAGAATCATATAAACCAATCTCTTCTTCTAATCTTAAATCTACAAAATAATTATCTAATACATATTGTTTAAGATTATCTATATTATGAATTTTTCTTGTAATTTCTTCATTATCCATATAAATTCCTCCTAAACTTCACTAATATATTCAAGTAACTTTAAGAATAAAGTTATGTAATTCTTTGATAATCCTCTCTTCTTCATTTTTCTAATAGCAATTCTTTTTTTACTAATAGTATCTTTACCAAACATGATACCAGCGATTTCTTCTTTTAAGTAAGTATCTACTTTTAAGTCCATCAAAATACTATTAACATCATCATTAATTAGACGAACTGCATCTATTTCAATATCTTTACCCTTACAGTTAATAGATAACTGACCAATTGTAGGACAATCTTTTACTTCTACAATAAAGTCATTTCCATCAACATAACTCTCACAATTAATTTGTGTAGAGTTAAAGTAAACAACTACATCATGAGCTTGTTTAGTATTTCTAAATACTACTTTATAATTTCTCTTATCAGGAGCAATACCACTCTTACCATCAATAGATCTAAATATAACAGTATAATTATTCTTTAAATAGTTATAGTCAATTGATGTCTTTAAATAATACCCTTGTTTATATAAAGAAGTAACTCCATCATCTTCATATAAAGTATAAGTATTAGATACTCCTGGGAATATTTGTACCTCTAAATCAGTAGGTATACCAGTATTATTATAATCACTTCTATTACTTAAAGGTATTATAGAACCAGCATGCGCAAATACTGGATAATCACTTTCTTTAAAGAATGAAGTATACTTCTTATTTCCTGGGAATTTCTTACCAGTAACAAAGTCATACCATATACCATCAGGTATAAAGAATCTATGTATTGTTCTATTCATAGTAGTATCCATTTGATCTAGAATAGGACATACTAGTAATTGTGAACCAAAGTAATATTGATTCTTATATAAATCATCATCATAAGTCCACATGTAATTATAATAGAATGGTTGAATTACAGGTGTACCAGATTTTGTATAATTATAAGCTTCAGTATAAAGATAAGGAATTAATCTATGTCTTAATCTTAAATAATCAGCTGCTATATTCTCTGTTTTTACATCCCATAACCATGGTTCTCTTTTATAATATTGACCTCTAGCTCCATGAAATCTAAGTATAGGAGAGAAAACACTTAATTGAAGATATCTAATATATAATTCTCCTTCTTCAATACCACCATGATTTCCACCAACATCATGACTCCACCAACTAACACCAATATTAGCAGCATTTAAATATTCAAATGGTAGTTTTTTTAATGCATCCCAACTAACTTCACTAGAACCACCATATAATACAGGATATCTATGTGGTGCATATAAACCACTTCTAGAAAGTAACATTGGTCTTTTAACAACATCTCTACCACTATCTATATACATGTAATGATTTAATGCCCATAATCTAGACAAATCATTATTCGCAAAACTATCATTCCAAAAGAAATCTACTCCCATAGCTTCTAATGGATGTAAGAACACTTTAAATAATACATCCAATAATTTAGGATTTAATGGATCAAATAAAATAACCTTAGAATTTAAAATCTCTAAATACTCAGATGCAGGTTTATAATACGCATCATGTGGAAAGAATCCTTGCATAGGATCAACAACTAATCCTACTCTAATACCTCTACTATGTAAAGCTTCCATAGTTTGTTGAGGATTACTAAATAAAGCTGGGTTAAAAGTATAACCACCTTTTAAATCTTTAAACTCACCTATTGTTCTATAATGCCAATCATGATCTAATAAAATTACTGATAATGGAATTTTTTTCTTTTCAAAATTCTTAATCAATTCACCCAAACTCTTATCATCATAAGTAACATTTCTACTCCACCAGTTACCTAAAGCATACCTAGGAATTAATGCAGGTGATCCAGTCATTTTAAAATAATCAAATAAAGCTTGTTTAAAATCTCTATCATACATAAATACATATATATCAGTATGATCAGTAGGAGCTTCTATTAAAGTGCCATCTTGTACTAGAATTCTACTATAACTATCATCTAAAGATACAAATCCATCTAATGAAAATAATCCTCTTTGTAGAGCTTTACTAGTAGGAAAATCTACAGATACAATATTTCCATCCATATTTCTTACTTCAGGATGACCATAATACCAATCTTTTTGTCTATCTTTATCATGAGCTCTTAGAGTAATCTTTAAATTTTTAGCAGGATCAACAGAGTTTCCTCCAAAAGGTTGTCCCTTTACATATGTTAATACAAAGTATTTAGTAGTAATTTTTAGTATTCTTCCATCTTCTTCAGCCAAAAAATCAGGATTCCCAAGATTCCTTTTTTTTATAAGTTGAGTTGGATTATCAATAAACTGATTATTCGGAGAATACTCAAGTCTAACGCATCTATCAGATATAACAGATATACGATAATTATTACCAGAGTACATGCAATTAGCTTCACTCTTAGACTTAGTAGTATCTATCTCGAATTGTTTACCCAATGGATACATACAAACACCTTCTTATTCTATAACAATAATAACATAATTAATATATAATTCCAATAATTAGTTATCTAAAAACATCGCAAAATATTTTTCATACGGCATATTATTATCATGCATATAAGTAGCTATATCTACTCCTACATATCTAAAATGCCATGGTTCATAATTAAACCCAGTAATACTAACATATTTAGATGGAAATCTCATAATAAATCCATACTTATAAGCATTATCTTGCATCCAAACATATTCTTTACTATTTAAGAATACATTATTAGATGTGCTAGCTATATCAAAACCCAAACCTGTTTGATGTTCAGAATACCCTGGTTGAGCCACATATTTTAATACATAATTTTCTCCATATACACTCTTATAATACTCACATAAATCAACTTGATCTTGATAAGAACGATAAGCAGAATTTATATATATTCCATATCCTTCAGTTTCTGCAGCTTTGGACATCTTAATAAAAGCAGCATAAGCTTCTCTATTAGCTTCTAACTTATCACTAGATGCATAAGTTTTACTAATTTTAACCAAATCATCAGGAACAAAATCTTCTCCTAATTTTCTATGTTTATTAACTAACATATCAATACTAAAAGTAGTAACATCTCTAGCATCTACATAATCTTCTTTATCTAAATCCATATTAACTATTAAGACAGTTGCTTCATCATCTTCACCAGTCTCATCAGAATATGCAATATATCTATCGTAATATTTCAATTTAGCATAGGATAAAGTATAAAATTCCTCTAAGTATCTTACTTTATCTCTCTTCGCAAATTCAGCTACATCTTCATTACTTCCATGAGACATAATCATATTAATATTACTAGTAGAATAACCCTTTTCAATTAAAGTATTAATATTCTTAATAATATCTTTATGCTTAACATACTTAATATGTTGATATTTATCAAAATATTCTTCTTTATAGTATTCACTTTCAAAAGCAGCATTTAATGTTTTATTCTCCCCAACACTTAATATATATTTCTTTTTACCATGAAATAAAATATAATTACTAGCTTCATTACTATAACCAATTTTTGTTAATTGAGATATCTCATGTTTATAAAAAATAAATAAAACTAAAAAAACACAAAAACAGAATCCTAAAAACTTTAGTATTCTTATAGCTGGAGCTTTTAATCTTATTCTTTTTATCTTCCTCATAAGATATATCACCTACTATTTAAAGTATACCATAGAAAGTTGATTTTAAAGTGATTTTATGCTATATTTAGCGAGAGAATTAATAGGAGATGTAAAGTATGAAAGCATTAGTTTTATCGGGTGGCGGAGCCAAAGGAGCATATGAAATTGGAGTATGGAAAGCACTAAGACATTTAGGTATAAAATTTGATATAGTAACAGGTACTTCTGCAGGTGCTATAAATGGAGCTTTAATAGTACAAGGAAGTTATTTTAAAGCTCTAAGTATTTGGAATAAATTAAACTTTAATAATATATTTGGAGAAGAAATAAACAATAACGTACAATTAGAAGAACTATATAAAACTTTTGCCAGAAACTTAGTAAATAATGGTGGAACAGAAGTAAAAGAATTACATAATCTAATTAATAAGACTTTAAATAAAAATAAATTTTATAAATCAAAAATAAATTATGGATTAGTAACAGTAGATATAACTAATAGAAAACCAAAACCAATAGAACTACAGAAAAAAGATATTCCAGAAGACAAATTAGGTGAATATATACTTGCATCAGCATCTTGCTTTCCTGCATTTAAAAAGATGGAAATCAATGGAAAAGAATACGTAGATGGAGGTTACTACGATAATATACCAGTAAATTTAGCTATTAAAATGGGGGCAACTGAAGCCATAGTAGTAGATTTAGGTGCAGTAGGATTAAGAAAACAACCTTTAAAAAACATTAAACAAATAGTAATAAAACCTCATAATGATCTAAGTAATTTCTTAGTATTTGATCCTAAGAATACAAAAAGAAATATTAAATATGGTTATAACGACACAATGAAAGCATTTGGTAAATTAGATGGAAATAAATATACATTTAAAAATAATGAAATAGATAGTATAGAAGAACAATATAAAGAGAATATGAAAACAATACTATATGAAACATTTAATAATGTAGAACAAATAGAATCATTTAAACAATTAATAAAAGTAGAAAAAAAAGAAAAAATAAAAAAAGAATTAATAAACTTAATAATAGAAGATATTGGATATAAATATAATCTAGATGACACTAAAATATATACTGAGTATAGTTTCAATTCTGCAATATACTCTATAGTGAGTAAAGAATTACGTAATGAAAAAGAAGATACTACATTAGAATTATATAGATTAATAAAAGCTAAAAACTATTTAGAATTAAAGAAAAAAGTATTACTACACCCATTTGATTTATTAAGAGCTATTTATATATATACAATAATAGGAGCTTAATATGAATAATTTTAAATATAGTAATACAAATAAAAGATATCATACACTAGATTATTATTATAAAAACAAATATGGTTGTAAGATATTCAAAGTAAGTTTAAATGGTGGATTTTCTTGTCCAAATATAGATGGAACTGTAGGATATGGTGGATGTATATATTGTTCTAAAACAGGAAGTGGAGAATTCGCAGGTGATAAACAAGATGATATCCATGAACAGTTCACAAAGATAAAAACAATGATGCATAAGAAGTGGCCAAATGCCAAATACATAGCTTATTTCCAGGCAAGAACTAATACTTATGCCCCAGTAGAAAGACTAAGAGAATTATATGAAAAAGCACTAAGTGAAGAAAACGTAGTAGGTTTAAATATTGCTACACGTCCAGATGCAATATCAAATGAATGTTTAGACTACTTAAAAGAATTAAATGATAGAACAGATTTAACAATAGAATTAGGTTTACAGACAATAAAAGAAGAAACAACTAAGTTAATCAATAGATGTCACAGTCTTGATTGCTTCGAAAAAATGGTAAATAAACTACGTAATTATAATATAAAAGTAGTAGTTCATATTATAAATGGACTTCCTTATGAGACAAAAGAAGACATGTTAAATACTGTAAAATATCTAAATAAATTAGATATACAAGGTGTAAAAATACACATGCTAAGTGTATGCAAATCTACTCCTTTAGAGTACATGTATGAAAAAGAAAAATTCCATATACTCACAAAAGAAGAATATATAGATATAGTAATAGATCAATTAGAATTATTAAGACCAGAAATAGTAATAAATAGAATAACAGGAGATCCAAAACTAGAAGATTTAATAGAACCAAAATGGCTAGTAAAAAAATTCTGTGTATTAAATGATATAGATAAAGAAATGGTAAAAAGAGATACTTATCAAGGAAAAAAGATAAATGAATAACATAATGATATATATAGTAATAATAAATATAATATCACTTATTATATATGGAATAGATAAACTATTAGCAATAAAACATTTATATAGAGTAAGTGAAATAGCATTAATAACGCTATCAATAATAGGCGGAAGTATAGGTTCCATCTTAGGAATGATAATATTTCATCATAAAACAAAAAAGATTAAGTTCTTAATACTTAATCCCTTAATATTAATAATACAAATAATATTTCTAATTATAAAATAAAAAGATAGTCAAACGACTATCTTTTTTATTATAAAACTATTCAATACCCATACTATAACACTCCCGTTTACATGTATTATAATACAATTATTAGAAACATCAATACTTTTATTTATTATCTTTCATTGTTTCTTTTAAAGTAGTTCCAATAGTTGCTAAGTTTTGTAAATCTGATGGAACTATAATCTTAGTAGATTGTCCATTAGCTACATTAACTAAAGCTTCATAACTCTTTAATTTTAATACTGCTTCATCCATTTGAGCTTCTTTAAGTAATTTTAAACCTTGAGCATTAGCTTCTTGAATCTTAACAATAGCTTCAGCTTCACCTTCAGCTTCTCTAATTTTAGCTTCTCTTCTTGCATCAGCTCTAAGAATAGTACTTTCTTTTTCACCTTCAGCAGTAAGAATAGCAGCTTTCTTTTCACCTTCAGCTCTAAGTATAGCTTCACGTCTTTCACGTTCAGCTCTCATTTGTTTTTCCATTGCTTCTTGGATATCTCTAGGAGGTAAAATATTTTTAACTTCTACTCTATTTACTTTAATACCCCAAGGGTCTGTAGCTTCATCTAGAATAGATCTCATTTTAGTATTAATTACATCTCTACTAGTTAAAGTTTCATCTAACTCTAATTCACCGATGATATTACGTAGAGTTGTAGCAGTTAAGTTTTCAATAGCACTAACTGGATTTTCAACTCCATAAGTATACATCTTTGGATCAGTTATTTGAAAATAAACAACTGTATCAATTTGCATTGTAACGTTATCTTTAGTAATAACAGGTTGTGGTGCGAAATCTTTTACGATTTCCTTTAAGCTTGTTTGATTAGCAATTCTTTCAAAGAAAGGAATTACATAATTAAGACCAGTTTGCATAGTTCTATGATATGCACCTAATCTTTCAACAACATAAGCTTTTGATTGTGGAACTATTTTAATTCCAGAAATTCCAATTACTATAATAATTATTATTAATATTAATCCAAATTCCATATTATTTCTCCTTCTCGACGATAAGTTTGACTCCTTCAATTTTCTTAACTTTGATTTCTTCTCCTACTTCTAATGTCTCATCACTAACAGCAGTCCATATAGTACCTAATACTTTAACTTCTCCTTTTTCTTTAGGAGTTATTTTTTTAGTTACTTCTCCGCTCTTACCAACATATCTATCTGAATTAGTAGGTTCAATATTTTTAATCTTAAGTTTAGAAGCAATTGGTTTAGTAACCACTAAACTAACTAAACTGGCGATAATAAATATTATTATCTGTATAATTTCAGAATCAACATATAATGAGACAAATAAGGTAATTAAACTACCAACTGCAAACCAGATTGTTACTAAGTTAACAGTAGCTAATTCAATAACAATAAAGACAAGAAATGCTAGTCCCCAAAACATTGTCATCATACTCACCTCTTGGACGTATTATACCATATTAGACACTTTTTTTCAATAATATGCCATTCTATTCTTGAATACCCTAGGAATTTATCATATAATTGTTTTAGAATAGAGGGAGTATAGATAAGATGAAGAAAAAAGAACTTAGAATGATCTCATTTACTCTAGCAAGTTGGGGCTTATTAATGATAGGCAGCGGAGCTGTACTAAATAATAAAGAAACAACTGTAGTTAAGTATAACTATTCGGTAACTGTTTCTCAAAATAAAGTTGCAGAATCAAAAACAAATGAAATAAAATTAAAAGATATGACACTTGAAGTAAATACTCCTTTAAGTGTAGATATAAAAGATTATCTAGAAGATGTCGAAAACATAGATTCTAGTGTTTTGGCGTCTCTAAAATTAGATACCTCTAAAGTAAATCCACAAGAAGCAGGAACATACACTTATACTGTTACATATAAAAGAAAAACATATAATGGTACATTTACTATTACTGCTAAACAATTACCTAAAGTAACTATTACATTAAGAAATATAACTCTAAAAAAGGATAGTGCTTTAGATAAAAATTTATCCACATATATTGTGGAAGATTTACCAGATGAAGTAAAAAATAATATAACATTAGATTTAAGTGAAGTTAAAACTAATCAAGAAGGTACATATCAATATAAAGTAATCTATAATAATCAAGTATATACTGCAAATATAGAAGTATATGTACCACAAGCACCTACTGTTATTACACCAAATACTCCTACAGATAATGAAAATACAAATAATACAACAGATAATAATACAACTGAAACAACAAATCCATAATAAAAAGAGCCATGTGGCTCTTTTATTTTTTATGATAATCCAACTATTTCTCCATCTACTACATCTATCTTTTCATAGCTAGGTTTCTTAGATAAACCAGGCATAGTCATAATACTTCCTAAGTAGACAGTAACTATTTCTGCTCCATTAAAGATTTCTACATCTCTAACAGTAATAGTAAATCCATCTGGAGTACCTACAACTTTTTGATCATCAGTAAATGAATATTGAGTTTTAGCTATACATACTGGATATTTACCATATCCATTTTCTTCTATCTTTTTGATTTTTTCCATTGCTTCATCAAGAATAACTACCTTCTTAGCGTGATATATCTTTTTAGCAACTTTATTAATCTTATCAACTATTGATAAATCATCTTCATATAAGAATTTAAATTTATTCTTTCTTCTACATAATTTAACAACTTTTTGAGCTAAATCAATAGCTCCTTCTCCACCATCGATATAAGCAGTAGATAAACTAAATTCTAATTTATTATTTTGACAAAAATCTCTTACTATTTCTATTTCACTATCAGTATCTGTACTAAATTTATTTAAGGCTACTATTACATGAACACCATATTGTTTTAAGTTTTTAGCATGTCTTTCAAGATTCTTTAATCCTTCTTTTAATGCTTCATCATTTTTTTCAAAAATATTATCTTTACTTACTCCACCATGATATTTCATAGCTTTAATAGTTGCGACTAATACTATAACATTAGGTTCAAGTCCAGCTTTACGACATTTAATATCTAAGAATTTTTCTGCTCCTAAATCAGCACCAAATCCTGCTTCAGTAACTACATAATCAGTTAAACCTAACCCTGTATATGTTGCTACTATACTATTACATCCATGAGCAATATTCGCAAATGGACCACCATGAATTATAGTAGGAGTTCCTTCTAGAGTTTGAACTAAGTTAGGTCTAAATGCATCTTTAAGTAATGCAACTAAACTACCTTCTACTCCTAATTCTCTAGCATAGATAAACTCATCTTTACTATTAGTTCCAATAATAATATTACCTAATCTTCTCTTTAAATCATCTAATGAAGTAGCTAAACAGAATAATGCCATTATTTCACTTGCTGCAGTAATAGAAAAAGATTCTTTTCTGCTACCTAAATCTATACTTCTTAAAGCTCTATCATTACAATCTAAACATCTATGAAATCTAACATTTTGAATATCTAACTTATTACCAAAATATATATGATTATCAATAGCTGAACAAAGTAAATTATTAGCTGAAGTTATCGCATGGAAATCTCCAGTAAAATGAAGATTAATATCTTCCATAGGTACAACTTGACTATATCCTCCACCAGTTGCTCCACCTTTAATACCAAATACTGGTCCCATAGATGGTTCTCTAAGTACTGCTATAGTTTTCTTCTTAATTCTTCTTAAAGCATCAGCTAAACCAATACTTACAGTAGTTTTACCTTCTCCTAATGGAGTTGGAGATATTGCAGTAACTAATATTAATTTACCTTTTCTATCAGTAATCTTCTTATTAATCTTAGCTTTATCTACTCCATATAAAAGTAAATCTTCTTCTTTTAATCCTATTTCTTTACCAACTTTTCTAATATCTTTTTTTACAACACTTCTTGCAATTTCTATATCTTCCATCAACTTCACCTCTAAAACATATTATAACTTAAAAAAAAGTAAAAAACTACTAAACTTGTTATTTCAAATAAATACTTATATGAAAAATAATAAATCACCTAAAGAAAAAATATTATTTAAGAAAGATAATGCTTAAAATAATAAAAACCTCCATTTTACAACAAATATTCAACATGGTATTATCAAAAACATTAAGAAAAAAAGGAGGTATTAGATGAAAAAAAGGTTATTTTTCTTAATAATAATATGTGCAATTTTTTTAAGTTGTGGAATAGATGTCCATGCAGAAGAAAAGATGTTTTATGAGTCGACTTATATTAATATGTATGTAAAAAGACATCATAGTTCTAATTTAAATCAACCATCTTATCATATGGCAAGGATTTATAGAGAACAAGGTACTGATGAAGAAGTAATGTGTATAGAACCTAATATAGGTACTGATCCAAATTCTATATACTATAAAGCTACTCCTACATATTTAACTACTAATCAAATAGAAATGATTAAATTACTAAATTACTTTGGATTTAAATATCCAAATCACAATACTAGTAAATGGTATATGGTAACTCAACTACTAATATGGAGAACAGTAGATCCAAATGGATTATATTATTTTACTGATACTTTAAATGGTAATGAGACACATACTTATGATAGAGAAATAAATGAATTATATTCATTAGTAGGAAATTATTTAACTATACCAAATATAGAAATACCTACAGTAATTAAAAAAACAGATACAATAGAGTTAATAGATACTAATAACATACTAAGTAATTATTCTACTAATAAAGGTAAAATTATAGGTAATAAACTAATATTAAATAGCTTAGATGTAGGAGAACATACTATTACACTCACAAGATCATTTCCATCTACAGGAAGAGAAGCATCTTTCTATACAACAAGTAATAGTCAAGATATGTATATGAGAGGAGATATTAATGATATTACTATGAATATAAAAGTAAATGTAATTGATACTTCTTTAAAGATAAATAAAAAGGATAAAGATAATAAGACATATAACAATGCATCTCTTAATAATACTAAATTTCTATTAAAGAATGATAATGGTTATGAAAAGGAACTAACTACAGATGAAAACAATACTATATATATAGAAGGCTTAGACTTTGGTAATTATACTCTACAAGAGATAGAAGCTGGTACTGGATATAAGTTATCTAATGAAATACATACTTTTACAATTAATGAAAGTACACCAAATATTGTATTAGATATAGAAAATGAAGTTATAAAAAAAGATATCACAATACATAAAATGTATGGAGAAAACGATTTTTATGACGAATCAAACATTGAGTTTGATATTATCGATATAGATAATAATTTTATAGATACAATAAAAACTGATGATAATGGTTATTGTTCAATAACTTTACCATATGGTACATATAGACTAATTCAAAAGAATACTACAAATGGATATAGTAAAATAGATCCATACATAATAGAAGTAACTAATGATGATACTCTATTTATAGAATTAAAAGATATTAAGATAAATGTTCCAAATACTTATATAAAGCCATCTATATTCTACATATTATTAAGGTTACTATTTATAATATGAAAAATATAATAAAAATAATAGTAATAATTATCTTATTCTGTATAAGTTGCTACATAATATATAATAATGAGAAACTAGAAACATACAAAGTAGATAACAATCTTACAATAAAAACTATTCTAAAACAACAAGTAGAAAAAGATGACAACATAGGAAGTATAAAAATAGATAAAATAAACTTAGAAAATAAACTATATGACATAGATAGTAATAAAAACAATGTAGATTTAAACGTAACTATTCTAAAAGGAAGTATAGAACCTGCTAATAACAATAGTATTATGTTTATCGCAGCTCATTCAGGATATGGTGATAAAGCTTACTTTAAAAATTTAGATAAATTAGAAAAAGATGATGAAGTAATATTAGAATATAAGAGTATGAAATATAAATATATAGTTATAGATAAATGGGAAGAAAAAAAAGATGGAGACATCGAAGTAAATAAAACAAAAGAAAAACAACTAATATTAACTACTTGTAGTACTAAGGATAAAAACAAACAACTAGTAATAAATTGCATAGAAAAAGAGTCTTAATAGACTCTTATTTTTCACTTAAAATTTTAATTGCCTCATTTAGTTGATCATCAACTTCTTGATTATCACCTAATTCTACTTCTACATCAGGTTTAACTCCTTTTTCATTAATCCATTTACCTTTAGAAGTTAACCATTTTTGAGTAGTAATCTTATAACTTGAACCATCAGATAAACTACCAGTTTGTTGAACAGTACCTTTACCATATGTAGTAGTACCTACAATCGTCGCATTACTATATCTTTCTTTGAAACAAGCAGCTAGTATCTCAGAAGCAGATGCACTACCATGATTTGTTAATACAACTACAGGATAATCTCTCTTATCATCTCTTCTAGCTTTATACTTAACTGTAGATTTCTTATCTTGAATTTGATATAAAACTGTACCCTTATCAAAGAATAAATCTAAGATATCAGTAACAACTGATAAATGTCCACCAGTATTACCACGAACATCAATTATTAATGAATCAATTTTTTCCTTTTCTAAGTCTTTTAATTTACTATTAAATTGTTTATATGTATTAGAAGCAAAATTACTAATAATGATATATCCAATCTTTTTATTATTTTCTTCTTTTATTTCAGTATATACAGAATCTAATTCTATCTCAGCTAACTTAGTAGTAATATTTACTTTCTCTTCTCCTCTTAATACAACAAGATTAATTACTTTTCCAACATCACCACTAATAATAGAAGATATATCATAAGAATCTTTATTAGTAACATCTACTCCATTTACTTCAACTATTACATCTCCTACTTTTAATCCATCTTTATCTGCAGGAGAATCCTTAAATATATCAATAATAGAAGTAATATTATCTTCATATTTAATAGTAATACCTACTCCCACATATTTACCTTCTACTGAATTATTAAAATCTGTAGTAGATGAAGGATCCATATATGTAGAATGTTCATCACCTAAAGAACCAATCATTCCTGATATAGCAGAATCAATTAAAGTCTCTTCATTAATATCATCATAATAGTTTTCTTTAATAGAATTATAAGTCTTTAAAAACTCCATAGAGTTCTTATCCAACTTAGTACCTATAACACTACTAGTATACATAGTAATTAAACATCCACTAACTACACCAAACATTAGAAAAAGAAAACCAATTATAAACATCTCAAAAGTAGTAAATCTCTTTTTACTATCAACAGGCTTTTTCTTTTCATATTCTTCTTCATCTATAAAAATATAATCAGTAATCTTTTTAATTAAAGATTTCTTTTCTTTTTTCTCTTTCTTTTTCTTTTTACTAAACATCAGCTTCACCTCAGTAATCTATACTAATGATACCACAATCACTAATATTTATAAATAAAAAAAGAGAAGTACAACTCCTCTTTACAAATTATTGTTCTGGATTATATCCGTTAATATAGTTAACTACATTATCATATCCATATACATATTCAGCTACTTTACCATCAGCAAATCTAATAATAGTAGGACCATTAATAAGCATATCTTCTGCTCCATAAGGATTAGTATTAGGTTCTTCTGTAGTTGTATAAGGTTTATTAAATACATTACCTAAATCACATGTATAAATAGCAGCTCCTGAACTATTATTTTTAAAACTACTAGAAAGTGATTCTAACTGAGTAGTCTCTTCATTTTCAGTATCAGTCTTATCATAGTAAATTACAAAGTAATTACCACCCATATCAAAACTTCTACCTAATAATATTTCACTATATTGGAATTCAACATCAGTCTTATCTTTAGATTTAAATATCTTACCACCAGTTGCATAAATAGTAATTACATAAAATGTTACTAAAACAAGTATTACAGTAAATATAGTCATTAAAGTAGTCTTAGTTTGTAAAGACATATCTAACTTCATTTCATCTGCATAACTCTTTCTCTTAGATGCTTTCTTCTTACTAGAATTATTTTTATTAGTAACTACTTTAGAAGTAGTCTTTTTAGTTTCCTTTTTATCTTCTTTTTTTACATTATTTGTTTTTTTCTTTGTATTTGCCATCTCATACCACCCTGAAAACATTATAGCATAACGATTTTTTTAGGTAAAGGGTTATTTCATAGTAGGTAAAGCATATATAGATTCGGCTATAGTTACTAATTCATCACTAGATAATACATCACTAACTAAATAATACTCTATCCCATTACTACTCCAGTTAAGTGAATTATCAGTCATTACTCCTAATGTATCCATTAATTGATATGGTACTCCATTGGTAGGTATAATCGTAAATTCTTCTTCTCTATTAGCTGTTTCTTCTACTAATAAGAAAGGTTTATCTCCTTCAAAAGTCATAAGTACTCTCTCTCCATTAGTCTTTTTAATCTTCTCCTCATTAGTTAAATTAGTACCTGTAGGTAAAGATAAAGGATATATAGTATCTTCTAACGTCATAGTTTCTTTAACTTCAATATTCTCATTAAAAGTATTCATTATTGTATTAATATTAAAGTAATCTTTCTTGAATGATGGAGAATAATCTATCTTTTTAACTTTAAACTCCATTTCAGGAATATCATCTTTATTATAAACAATCACTTTAACTAAATTTAATTTCTTATTTAATATAATCTTTTGTTTAACTAAATCCTTATTATTAGGATAATTAACTTTAGTTCTAATAGTATAATATTTTTTACTCTCACTAAAACTATAATCACTATCTTCAATAATATCTCTACTAATAGCTTTTAATAAATAAACTTGAGAATTATTATATGGCCAATCACTTTGAAATTTAAAACTTCTATTTAAAGAAGGTGTAAGAATAAATACTCCATCATCATTCTTTAATATTACTTGTGTAGAATCATTAGCTTTATTTTTTAAAGATACTTTGTAATACTTCTTATTTTCATAGCTAACTTCTACATCATAATTATATACTTCATCATTATTTCTTAACTCAAGATCTCCACTTAAATAATAAGAATCCAAATTCTTAATCTTCTTATTAAACTTATTCACAATATTACTATTATTATTTCTACATCCAGTAACTAATACTAAAACTAGTAATAATACAATTATCTTTTTCATAATCCACCTCATACTAATATATATGAAAGTAAATTATTTATATTCAAAAAAAATAGGCCTAAGCCTATTTTTCAGTAATTACTACAGTAATCTTTTTAGTTTTAGATGAATAATTTAATCTTAAATCATCACCAGTAACTTTAACTTCTACATCATGAGTTCCAGGACCATAATTAGTTAAATCGATATATGGATGAATAGATGTAGCATCTATATTATCAATAATATCTTTACTTCCTTTAACTACAACTGTTACTTGTCTATCTTCTACAGAAGCAGCTTGTACTTTATACTTAGAATCTAAGTTTTCAGTTAATACTGAAAGGTTAGCAAACTCTTTACTTGTAGAATCATCTAATTTAACATTAACATTAACAGTCTTAGAACTTAATTCTGTAATACCATTAGGTTTCTTAATAGTTACTTTAAACTCTTTATCTGCACTTAATTTATCTACATCAACATTTACTTCTATTTGTTCAATAGAATCAACTGCATCTTGTGTACCATAAATAGTAAGTGTAGTTATATCAGTAGTCATCTCTTTAATAGATTTACCAAATGCAAGTGTTCCTTTTGGTACAATCTTTATAGGTACTGTCTTAGAAGGAGATGTAATAGTTAACTTAGCAGTAACAGTAGATGGAACAATTTCAACATCAACCATCTTACCATTAGAATCATAAGCTACTAAAGGTACATCTTTTAATGTAGTCTCTCCAGCTTGTTGTTTAGCTATAGCATCTACATCTACTAAAGCTTTAACAGTAGCTATTTGTTTTAACTTATAAGCAGCACCTTTAACAATTACATTAGTTCTATCTAACTCAATATTACTAATATATAATTTAGAATCTAAATTATCTTGATGTAATAAATCTACAGTAAGTGTTTTATTAACACTTTCCTTTTCATAAATAGTAACTGTAACTGTAGAAGGATCTAACTTATAATCAAGTGACTTCATAGTTTGAGTATATTTAAGTCTAACTTTATGATTTCCTGGAGCTAATCCAGTTAAATCTACAGATACACCAGAAGTAGGATTTTGTTTAGCTAAGAAGATATGTCTCTTTTGTCCTATCAAAGTAATATCTACAGTTTCAGGTAAACCTTCTATTACATATAATTCTTCATTATATATAGCAGTAACAGGTCTATCATCTAATATTTCTGCATATTGATCAAGCATTACAGTACTTTGTTGATCTATAACAACATATACAATAAATGCTAGTAATAAACTTACAATTAATAATGTTGATTTCTTTCCAGCAAACTTATCAATAGTTTTACCATTTTCTTTAAAGAAATCCATTATTCTTAAAATTAACTTAGTAATTGGAACTACAATGAACTTATCGATGATTGATGCAATAGATAAAAATAATTTAATAAATGGTCTAATTATTTTCTTCATATATCTCTTCCTCATCTATCATTTCATCATCAATATCTTGTTTTGGTTTAAGTTCATCTATTAGCATCATTCTTACATCATCCATTGTTAAGTTATATAACATATCACCTTTAACTGCTATTGATACTCTACCTGTTTCTTCAGAAACAACAATACATATAGCATCAGTTTCTTCAGCAAGTCCTAAAGCAGCTCTATGTCTAGTACCTAATCTTCTATTTAATTTAGTACTATTACTTGTAGGGAATACTGCTCCTGCACAAGTAATTCTATCTCCTTGAATAATAACTCCACCATCATGTAATGGGTTACCTTCATAGAATATAGCAATTAATAAGTCACTAGATAAATCAGCATATAATTTCTTAGCTTTATCAATATAATTAGCTAGACTTTGATCTCTTTCAATAACAATTAATGCTCCAATTCTTTCTTTTCTTAAATAATCAATCGCATTAACCATCTCATAAACCATACGTTCTCTTTCATCAACAGTAAGAACTTTATGTCTACCTAATAATTGATTTCTACCTAATTGTTCAAGTATATTTCTAATTTCAGGTTGAAATATAACTATTAATGCTATAGGTCCCCATTGAATAATATATTCAAGTAATAAACCTACAGTAATAAAATTAAATACATCTGAAATAATCTTTAAAAGTACAATAAATATAACACCTTTAAATAATAAAGATAATTTCAAATTATTCTTAACATTCTTTAATATGTAATAAAATATAAACCAAACTAAAGATATATCAATAAGTTCTCTAACTATCGTCCATACGTCATTTAAATTAATAGACACTCACATCATCTCCTATTTTTGCATTTGAGTTGGTTGACCAGCAGTTTGTGCTGCTTGGGGTTGTGTTTGTTGTACTTGTTGCTGTGTGTTTGTAGCAGGACTTATACCTGCAGTACTATTAGTAACAGTTACATAAGTATTATTATAATCCTCTTCTGCTTTCTTTTTCTTTAAATAGTTATCTGCTAAATAACCTAAGCAAGCACATATTAAAATAGAATTGATAATAACGACAACTATATATAATGGTCCATCTAAAATGTCTCTAAAAAACACTACAACAAAGTCCATAAATAGCACCCCTATTCTCATAATATATGATAACATTTTAAGGCAAATTTATCAACAAACTTATAACTATTTATTATTTTTAGTAATATGTTTTTCTTTTACTTCTTCTAGTTTTTTAACCACTTGAAAATTAATAGTTTTCTTTTCTTTAGAAGTATCTTTTAGCTTTAATTTTAAATAATCTCCAACTGTATATGAATCAAAATTATCTAATGATTCTAATTTAAATAAATCTTCTTTATATACATATAAGCCACGAAGATCATTAATCTTAACTCTTCCCTCAATATAATTATCTAATTGTACTGATAACCCTGCTTCATCTACTCCGATAACTAAGCCATTATATTCTTCACCAATATGACTACTTAAATAATCAGCTGCTATCATTTTAAATACTTCCATCTCTGCTTCACTAGCATTTCTTTCACACTTAGAAGTATGCATACCATATTCTTCTAAAGAAGGTTTAATTATATTATCAGGCACTTTATCTAAATCTAGTTTTAATAATCTATGATTAATTAAATCAGGATATCTTCTAATTGGAGAAGTAAAATGACAATAATAATCTTTTGCTAAACCATAATGTCCTATATTATCAGGAGAATATTTAGCTTTAGACATACATCTAATAAGATTCATAGATAATACATTACTTAGTCTACCAGTTTCTCTTATATGTTTTTCTAAATCTTGAAAATACTTTGGATACTGACAACATTCAAAATAATCATGCTTATCATAGCTACAACCAACTACACTAAGTAATTTAAAGAAATCTTCTACCTTTTCAGGAACAGGTACATCATGTACTCTATGTAGAGGATTATATCCATGAGATACTAAATGCTTATCTACTGTTTCATTCGCAAGTATCATAAATTCTTCAATTAAGTTTTCACCTAAATCTTCTACTCTCTCTTTAATACCTATAACTTTATCATTTTCATCAAACACAAATTTTAATTCTGGTCTATTAAATTCTAAAGCACCATTACTAATTCTCTTTTTTCTAAGAATTAAAGCTAACTTATTAAGATTTCTTAAAGTATTAACGTGAGGAATATATTCTTCACTAAATTCTCTATCATGTAATATATTATTTACTTCATCATAAGTCATTTTTAAATTAGATTTAATAACACTCTTACTTATAGAATGATTAACTACTTTACCATTCTTATCTACTTCCATAATACAAGACATAGAAAGTCTTTCCACATTAGGATTTAGTGAACATATACCATTAGATAACTCACGCGGTAACATAGGAATTACCTTATTAGCTAAATAAGCACTTGTCCCTCTAGAATAAGCATCATTATCAATAGGAGAACCCATCTTAACATAATGACTAACATCCGCAATATGAACACCTACTAAATAATTACCATTATCAAGTATCTTACAACTAACCGCATCATCTATATCCTTAGTATCCGCACCATCTATTGTAAATATTTCTTCATTAGTTAAGTCTAATCTTCCAATCTTATCAGAATCTAATACACAATTTGGAATACTTTCTACTTCTTGTAGTGTTTCCTTACTAAATTCATCACTTAATCCACATTTATAAGCTTCAATTAATATATCTTCAGTAGGATCAAACTTATGATTAAATCTTCTAAGTACATGTCCTAAGTATTCTCCATCATCATTTTGCTTAACTAAATCTACAAGTACTTTTATCCCCTCTACTTCATAATCATCCAACTTAACAACAACATTTTTCTTTCTCTTATCTAAAGCTTTAACATAATAATCATTACCAGCTTTATATACTTCACCAACTAAATTATCTAACTTTCTACTTATAATATTTTTTATATCCGCGTAAACAGCACCATTCTTATGTTTAGAATAAAGATTTATAAAAACAATATCACCATCTATAGCACCATTAACATCTTTATCTAATACTTCATAAGAAATATTTTTAATAATAGTATCTCCTTCATTATTAGTAAACTTATATTTAACAAGTACATTACCACTACCATTTCTATTAGCAATAAATCTACCCTTTCTAAAAGAAGTTTTCTCAATAGGTACATAATTACCCTTAGATGTACATATAAGACTATAATTATCAACTAAATCATTTATATGATCTAATAATACTTCTCTTTCTTTTTCATTAGCATTCAACTTCTCACATATCTTTTCATAAGATAAAGGCTTTTTACTCTTTTTTAAAAGTTCTAATAATTTATCTTTCATATATCCCCCAAAAAATCAATTACTTTCTATTCTATATCAGAATAAAAAAAAAGACAAATTATAAATCTGTCTCTTCTAAATGATTAAATAGAATACCTATATTAACAATTCCTGCTATAGCAATCAAGGTATAGATTATTCTTGAAATAAATGTAGCACTACCAAATAAGGTTGAAACTAAATTAATATCAAATAATCCAACTAATCCCCAATTAATAGCACCTATGATTGTTAATACTAATAGTACTTTTTGAAAATTTTCCATCATCATACCTCCTAATAATAGGATTTACGATAAATTATATTTTATACATATAAATTAAGCAGCAACTCTTCTAACATATAGAATAGTTGTTCCCGAACCATTTAACCATCCTGATACACTACTTAAAACAACTCCCATTGAAGGATTTGCAGCATGTATCATCATACCATCACCAACATATAATGTTGAATGTGTAATTGTTCCATCACCATATCCCCAAACTATGATATCGCCAGGTTGTGCACTCTCTAAACTAATTCCAACTCCATCATAAGCTTGTGTGGTAGCACTTCTACTAATATGAACACCATTTACAGAATATACGTATTGAACAAATCCACTACAGTCAAATCCAGCAGGACTATTACCACCAGATACATATGGACTACCTATTAAAGCATAAGCAGTACCAACAATACCACCAGAATAGCTATTTACTCCAGGATTTACCGCATAATTATAACTTCTATATACAACCTGTGGCTTTTCAACATTAACAGTAAAAGTAGAAGTACTAATATTATTAGATTTATCTACTGCTTTTACTTCAATTTGATAAGATCCACTACTATTAGTATCTAAATCTGTATTAACAGTATAATAATAAGAATCTATATCTTGATTTACCACTTCATTACTTTGATAATCAATACTTCCATCTACTAAATCAGCAACTGATTCAATATTTTGAAGTATATCATAAGCATCCCCTTCAGTAATAGTAACAGTATCCTCTTTTAAAGAGATAACAGGTGCTACAGTATCAACTACATCTACATAGAATGATAAATCTCTAGTAATATTATACTTTTCTAAAGTAACATTTACTTTTTGTTTACCAACTTTCTTAGTATCAATAGTCTTAGTAATACTAACAACCTTACCAGTACTATTCTTTATAAATTTCTTTAAGTTATATTTCTCTGTACCATACTCTATAACATTAACCTTATCAGTCTTAATCTTAAGATTAGAATAAGTATAATTATAGAATAATAGATACCCAATAATGCCCACTACTATTATTACTAGAGGTAATATAGCCTTTTTGGGCTTTATCGAGTCACCAATTTTACTCATAAAAAATTCCTCCTGAGTGCCTAAATATAGTACCATATATACTATTATTTGTCAAAAATGAGGGATTTATGACAACAAAAAGATAGCAAAAAACTATCTTCTTTGCTCTAAATTTGTAGGGGTATTATCATACTTAGATATACCAAAATAATCTTTAAAAAAGTTCATTAATTCACTAAGCTTTTCTTGTGTTAAATCAATATCTGTAGAAGAAATAATACCTTCTCTATATGCGAAAAGCATAACATTCTTATAAGGTAATACACGTTTTAAAGTACAATTAGTAAATAAATCATCAGTAATTCCACCACAACGAACACTACCACAATAAGAATTCTTAGGTATACAAATACCATGAGCAGATGCCCCAATATAAGCATCATTATAATATATATTGGTTTTAATAGTACCTGCATAACCATTAATCTTATTAAATAATTCAACTCTATCTTCTATTTGATCGTCACCAAAAAGACAAAAGTATTTATTTTTTATATTATCCATACGCATCCCCCTAATCAATGCGTATTATACCATAAAAACCATTATAAGTCACTTTATTATTTAGCTTTCTTTCTCATAACAACATATACAGGAATTAATATTAAAGAAATAACTAATAACCATACATTGTTTATATTACTAATTCTATCTATTCTAGCTACACTATCTGCAGCAGAAGGTACAAAATCTAAAGCCATAGACTCTGCTGTTTTAGGACTAACTATTGCAAATAAAGAAAATTGTGATGTTTCAAAAGTTAACATATTATCTTTAGTAACAGTAGCCTTAATTAATTCTACTTTATTATTATGATATTTAGCTACATATATATAACTACCAGGATTATAATCCTCAGGTAACTGAATCTTTACATGAATCTTCTTATTTAGTTGAGTAAGCTTGTTAATAACACTAGATGTATCATTATCATATAAGAAACAATCTACATTAATTAAGTAATCAATATTATATTCATCTTTTATTTCATCAAAGGAATTATCTTCTACATTATCTAAGTAATTATAATCAACTCTAAGTGATACATTTCTAGAATCAGTATCATCATTATTATTACTACTATTATCAATATAATGATTAATTATAATGTAATTTACTGGAGAAGGACTATTAGTATTAGGTTGTACATTTAATTGTCTTTCTCTTTCAATTAATTCTTGTTCTCGATTATTTAATTCATCTTCTAATTCATTTAAAGTGTTTTCTTTATTATTTAATTCCTCTTCACGATTATCTAAGGAGTTTTTT
>JAUNMV010000066.1:0-1548 GCA_030531695.1 Bacilli bacterium
CTCAAATGATAATTTAGATGAAATACATCAAGATAGTGGAGATATTATTACTGCTAGTCAAAAATTATTAGAGTTAGTAGATGGCATCTTACTTAGTAATAATATAGATAATAATAGTGTAGAAGTAGTTAATTCAAATTATAATTTAAAAGAATTAATAGATACTATTATTCATAATACTAAGGTTATGATTGGAGATAAAAATATCCAATTTAAAACTATGATTGCAGATGATTTACCTGTTAATGTTTATGGAGATAGAGAAAAGGTAAAAGTTATACTTAATAATTTACTTAGTAACGCAGTTAAATATACAGATCAGGGATTTGTTGAACTAAGTATTAGTAGTTTGATTAATAAAGATAAATGTAATTTAAAAATTTCTGTTAGTGATACTGGTAAGGGTATTAAGGATGAAGACATTGATAAATTATATGATAAGTTCTATCGTGGCGATGAAAACAGAGATAGTGATATAGAAGGTACGGGATTAGGTCTTTCTATTACTAAGAGCTTAGTTGAATTATTAGATGGAAAGATAACAGTTAATAGTAATGAGGGAGAAGGAACTACTTTTTTAATTACTATTAGTCAGCAATTAGTTCATACTAATGATGATACTGAAATATTATAAATAAAAGGGTATGTTATTACATACTCTTTTAATTTACAATTAATTATTTAAGTGATAAAATTCTATTAGATAATAGAGGAGTGTTGAGTATGAAACATCCATTTTTTTACGTTAATTTTGGTACTACTGTTATGTGTTTTGTTTTTCTTATAATTATTATAGTTGCATACTTTAGTAAAAAGAATATGAATAATATTGAAAATAAGATTTATAGAAGACTTATTGGTTTTAATGCTATTATTATGGTGGATACTATAATTAGTTATATTTTAAACTTTTGCTATAATTTTTCTTTTTTTCAATATTTCTTTAAATTATCATTTGCTTTAGCTATTGGATGGTTAAGTTTCTTTTTATATTATATTATTGCAATTACTCATGAGAATAATAAAAAAGTTTACACTTTTTTATGTAAGCATTGTTCAATGATTAATTATATTATTTATTTATTCTTAGGTTTATTTTATTTATTATTAATTTCTATTAAGAGTGATAAGTATGTATTTGAAGGTGGTGTAATGACTGTTGCAGAAGGACCATCTACTGGGATTTATTCTATACTTTTAATTTTTTTCTGTATTAGTATATTTGTTATAATTGCTATTAATAAAAAGCATACTTCAAAAAAGAAATTAGTTCCTTTTTATTTAATTCTACCTGTTGGAATTATATGTATTGCGTGTATGTCTTTATTTCCACAATTAGGTACTGTTCAAATACTATTTACTATAATTCTTTATATTATGTTTCATACAATTGAAAATCCTGATGTTAAGATGGTAAATGAACTTACTTTAGCTAAGGATCAAGCTGAAAAGGCTAATAAAGCTAAAGGTGAGTTCTTATCTAGTATGAGTCATGAGTTAAGAACTCCATTAAATGCAATTATTGGTTTAACTGATGTATCTATTGAT
>JAUNMV010000066.1:1558-5036 GCA_030531695.1 Bacilli bacterium
ATAATATAGATGATATGAAGAAAGATATAAGAGATATTAAAGTTGCTTCTATGAAATTATTGGAATTAGTAGATGGTATATTACTTAGTAATAATATAGATAGTAATGTATTAGAAATATCTAATGGTAAATATAATATTAATGAATTACTTGAAAATGTTATTAATAAAAATAAAATGTTATTATCTAATAAGAATGTAGAGTTTAAAACTAGAATAGATGAGTTACCTACTACTTTAATAGGAGATAAGGCAAAAATTAAGATTGTTATTGATAATATATTATCTAATGCTATTAAGTATACTGATGAAGGATATATATTATTAGATGTAAGTGGTTTAAGAAATAAGGATAAATATAATTTGAAAATTACTGTTACTGATACTGGAAAAGGTATTAAAGATGAAGAAATTGATAATATCTTTGATAAATTTTATAGAAGTCAGGAAACTGTTGATAGTGATATAGAGGGTACTGGACTTGGCCTTTCTATTACAAAGAGTTTAGTAGAATTAATGGATGGTAAGATTACTGTTAATTCTACTGAAGGAGAGGGAACTACTTTTACAATTACACTTACTCAAGGGATTGTAAATGATAATAACGATGTAGAAACTTTATAGGAGTGGTTTTATGGTATTTACTGATTATGTATTTGTTAATTTAACGTCTGCTGTATGTTGTTTCTTATTCTTACTATTCTTATTTATTACTTATTTTACTAAGAAGAATATGAATAATATAGAAAATACTATATATAGACATATGTTGATTGCTAATATTTTGTCTTTATTATTATATGTTTTAAGTTATTCAGCTTTTATTTATTTTGCGAGTACTGTACCTATAGCAATAATTCTTTCAAAGACTGCAGCTATATTTCTAGCTTTATGGGTTTTATTAGTTGCTTTTTATGTATTAGTTATTACTTTTGAATGTAATGAGAAAATATATGGGTTTATAGTTAAAAATAAGATTAAGTTTTTAATAGTTATTTATTTTATACTTATTGTTGTTTCTTTCCTTACTTATATTCAAGATATACCTTTTAATTTTAGAACCGGTATTGAATATGAATCATTTATATGTATTGGTGTAGTACTTTATTTTTCATTTATTACTCTTACTATATTAGTTATTGTTAGAAGAAAGAAAATAGCAAAAAAGAAATTATTACCAATGTATTTAATAATTATTATTAGTGTACTTGCGATATTATTTAGTGTATTTAATGTAGATATAGTACTTATGTATATTATGATGACACTGATTAATCAGATGATGTATCATACTATTGAAAATCCTGATATGAAGTTAGTTAATGAACTTACTTTAGCGAAAGAAACTGCAGAGAAAGCTAATCATGCTAAGAGTGATTTCTTAGCAAGTATGTCACATGAATTAAAGACACCTTTAAATTCCATAATTGGACTTGCTGATTTTATGGAATCATCTAATGATTTAAATGAGATACATGCTGATTTAAAAGATATATCATCTTCTAGTAGAAAATTATTAGAATTAGTAGATGGTATACTAACAGTTAATACGTTAGAGTCTAGTGATATACAAATATCTAATGTTAATTATGATTTGAGACCTTTATTAGATGATATTAATAGTAGTATGTTACTTAGAATAGGAGATAAACCATTACAATTAAATATTAAGTATAGTGATGATTTACCTACTTTATATGGTGATAAAAGTAAGATTAAAACTATTATTAGTCATTTAGTTAGTAATGCGATTAAATATACAGATGAAGGTGTAGTAGAATTATCCATAGATGGAATTATTGTTAAAGATAAATGTAATCTTAGAATAACTGTTACTGATACAGGTAAAGGTATTCGTGATGAAGATATTAATAATATCTTTGAAAAGTTCTATAGAAGTAGTGAAGATAAAGATAGTGATATATCTGGTACAGGATTAGGATTAGCTATAACTAAGAGTTTAATTGACTTAATGGAAGGTAAAATTACAGTTAATAGTACTGTTGGATTTGGTACTACTTTTACTGTTACTTTAAGTCAAGGAGTAGCTACTAATAATACTGAAATATTATAGTTTAAGAATATGTTTTTAACATATTCTTTTAATTTACAATTACTTATAATAATGGTAAAATTTAAATAGAAAATAGGGATAGATTAATAATATTCTTTCTTTTTGGAGGTGCTTTTAATGAGTCCATTTTTGTTTGTTAATACTACATCTGCAACTTGTTGTTTTCTATTCTTAATATTCCTATTTATTTCTTACTTTACTAGAAGTAATATGAATAATATAGAAAATAAAATATATAAGAGATTATTATTATGTAATGCTTTATGTGTTATTTCATATATTTGTTTTTATGTATCAGACATTATTTGTTATCTTAATAATAATGATCCTACTTTATACAATATTATGTTTTTCTTTTCTAAGATATCTCCTATATTCTTAATCTCTTGGGGTGGTTACTTTATTTTTTATGCAATAGTAGTTACAAATGAATTGAATGAGAAATTAAGAACTAAGATATTAAAGAATGAAAGATTATGTTTTATTATTACTGATATTTATATTGTAGTTGTTACTATTCTACATTTAATTCAACATACTGTTGTTGATACATCTACAGCAGTTGAGTCTACAATTTTAATAGCAATGAATATTTCTTCATACTTTGGTTTATTATCAGTTATTGTTATGGTACTTGTTAATAGAAAGAAGACATCTAAGAAAAAAATATTACCTTTACTTATGATTATTCCAATTGTTTTATTTGCTATTATTCTTATGCTTTTCCCATTAGTATTTGTTTATATTATCATTACTTTAATTGATCATTTGATGTTCCATACTATTGAAAATCCAGATGTTAAAATGATTAATGAATTAACACTTGCTAAGACACAAGCAGAGCAAGCATCAAATGCTAAGAGTGACTTCTTAAGTAGTATGAGTCATGAACTAAGAACTCCTTTAAATGCGATAGTAGGTCTATCTCAAATGATTGTAACTGAATCTGATAAACAAGAAGTTAGAGATGATGCTAATGATATTTTAAAAGCTTCTAATAATCTATTGGAATTAGTAGATGGAATACTTGATATTAATAAGTTAGAGACTAATAATATGGAAATTGTTAATAGAGATTATAATCCTATAGAAGTATTTGATGATTTAGTTAGAATGATTAATGTAAGAATAGGTGATAAACCTATTGAATTAAGATATAGATTTGCTTCTAATTTACCATCTACTTTAAATGGTGATAAAGATAAAGTTAAACGTATTATATCTAACTTACTTACTAATGCAGTTAAATATACAGAAGAAGGTTTTGTAGAATTTAATGTTGATTGTATGACTAAAGATGATAATTGTAATTTAAGAATAACTGTATCTGATTCTGGTAGAGGAATATCAGAAGAACAAATGGATAAGTTATTTACTAAATTTTATAGAAGAGAAGAAGATAAAG
>JAUNMV010000016.1 GCA_030531695.1 Bacilli bacterium
ATAGAACAATTACAAAAAGCAAAAGATGCAGCAGAACAATCTAATAAAGAGAAAACAGACTTCCTTGCAAGTATGTCACATGAGATAAGAACTCCATTAAATGCCATAGTAGGATTCTCAACATTAATAGTAGAAGAAGACAATAAAGAAGAAATCTTAGTAGATGGTAAAGATATCTTAGTAGCTTCATACAATCTATTAGAATTAGTAGATAGTATGATAGATGTAAATGACTTAGAAGAAGATAAATTAGTATTAAAAGAAAATACTTATAATCCTAATAATCTATTTAATGATCTAGCGACTATCACAAAAACAAAGATTATTGATAAGAATATAGATTTTAGAGTAAATATAAGTAATACTATTCCAAATCAATTATATGGTGATGAAGAAAAACTACGAAGAGTAGTAATTAATATCTTGACTAATGCAGTTAAATATACAGAAAATGGTTATGTAGAATTTAACGTAGATTGTGATAATAATAATGATATATGTACACTAAAAGTAACAGTAAAAGATACAGGTAGAGGAATAAAAGAAGATCAAATGGAATATTTATTCCAAAAATTCTATCGACTAGAAGAAGATAAAGATTCAGATATTGGAGGTACAGGTTTAGGACTTGCAGTAACTAAATCCTTATTAGATATAATGAATGGTACAATAGAAGTAAATAGTAGTTATGGACAAGGATCTACATTTACTATAAAAATACCTCAAAAGATAGAAGAAAGTAATATAGAAGTATTATAAGGAGAAGTATTATGGAAAGATTATTATTGATTAATATTACAATTGATATATGTGCAATACTATTTTTAATATTTTTAATAGGTGTATATCTAACTAAGAAAAATGCCGATAATATAGAAAATAAGATATATAGAGTTATGTTATTCACAAATGCGCTACAATTAATCTCTAATATAGCTTGTGCAATTAGACAAAAAAATTATATAGGTACTAAGTTAAATATAATTCAAGTTATTATAACAATGTATTATTTATATTTATTTACTATATATATCATCATCATAACAAATAGTCATAAAGAAAAATTTAAAGAATTATTGAAAAAAAAGGGTAGATTTCTTAACATCATAGGTGTAATTATCAATGTGATTATAAGTATTATCTTCTTAATATCACCTTTTAATATTGAGTATGTAGACAATAAATTATTAACAACAGGACCTGTTACAGTATTACCATCTGCCTATATGATGACATGCTACATAATAATGGTAGTAGAAGTAATAGTTAATAGAAAGAAGGTAGAGAAGAAAAAAATAGTACCATTGTATGTAATATTAGTATTAACAGCTGTAGCATTAGTAATTGCTGGTTTCTTAAATGGCATTGTTTTAACAACAATACTCATAACTTTAATTAGTTACTTAATGTATCATACAATAGAGAATCCCGATATGATTATGGTTAATCAATTGCAATTAGCCAAAGAGTCTGCAGAAAAAGCAAATAATGCCAAAAGTGAATTCTTATCAAGTATGTCACACGAGTTAAGAACACCACTAAATGCCATATTAGGATTATCTGAAATGATAGAGTCAGAATCAAATCAAGATGAAGTAAAAAATGATGCTTTAGATATAAAGAAATCATCAGAGAAACTATTAGAATTAGTAGATGGTATCCTAGCAACTAACTTATTAGATGCTAACCAATTAGAACTAGTAAATACAAACTATAATCCAAAAGAACTATTTGAGGATATAGAAAAGATATGTAGAATGAGAATTGAAAATAAACCTCTAGAATTAAGAACAAACTTCTCAAATTATTTACCTAATCAAGTATATGGTGATAAAGGAAAAATAAAAACAATTATAATGAATCTTATAAGTAACTCAATTAAATATACAGATTCTGGTACAATTAACTTTGGAGTAGATTGTATTACAAATAAGGATAAAGTTAACTTAGTAATAACAGTAACAGATACAGGTAAAGGTATAAAAGAAGAAGATATAGAGAATATATTTACTAAATTCTATAGAGGAGAAGAAAATAAAGATAGTGATATAGAAGGTACAGGTTTAGGACTATCTATTACTAAGAGCTTAGTAGAACTAATGGGTGGTAAGATTACAGTAAATAGTGTTGTAGATGAAGGAACTAGTTTTATAGTAAATATTAGTCAAGGAAAAGTAGAAGAACAACAAGTACAAGAAGAACCAGAATTATTATAAGAATGTTTAATACATTCTTATTTTTTTATAGATTTTTAATAGTGATAATGCTAAAATTATTATAGGGATAAAAGGTAAAAAGAGGTGAAAAGTATGAATACATTTACAGTAGTTACAGCTTTTTGTTGTCTTATTTTTTGCGTCTTTCTAGCCATAGTATACTTTTCTAAAAAGAATGTTAATAACGTCGAAACAAAGATATATAAATGGATAATAGTATTTGACTTTATAATGATAATATTCCATATAGTAGCTTTATATACTGGATATTATGTAGGTAAAATACCACATATGTTATTAATATATGACTTATCAAGTAGATTGTTTGGTTTTGCAAACTTTATGTGGTGTGGTCTACTAGAAGTATATACTTTATTAATGATAAGTAATGATGAAAATGACTTGATCCATGTAATATTCTTTAAAAAGAATGGGAAAGCAGCTAAATTATTCACAGCAATTTTATTAACGGCATTCTTAATAGGATGTGCTCTTCCATTTAAATTTTATTTTGTTAATGGAGTAATAGCCTATACAGGATTATGTTTATTCTATTATATGTTCCTATTAGTAATATTCTTATTTGTTACTATTGCTTATATTGCAAAGTATTTTAAAACAATAGATTCATATTGGAAACTATCTCCATTAATCTTCTTTGCAATAATGCAAGTATTAAACTTATTCGCTAACTTATTTGATGGAACAATTAATGAAGTACCACTAGCTTTAACACTAACTAGTTACTTTATGTATCACGTAATAGAAAATCCAGATATCAAATTAATTACAGAACTTAAACTAGCTAAGGAACAAGCTGAAAAAGCCAATAATGCTAAAGGTGATTTCTTAAATAGTATGTCACAAGAAATGATTAATCCATTAAATAGAATAGTAACATTATCAGAAGGTATAGCAGTAAGTAATGATATACCAAAAATACATAGTGATACTGATAAAATAGTATTATCTTCTAAGAACGTACTAGAACTAGTAAATGGAATACTAGATATCAATAGACTAGAAGTAGGTAATATAGAAGTAATAGAAAATAAATATATACCTCGAGAAGAATTTGATGATGTAGTACAAAAAATAGCTATAAACGTAGGTCAAAAGCCAGTTAAATTCATAGTAGAGTATGGAGAAAATCTACCAGAAAAACTATATGGAGATAAAGAAAAAATTAAAAGAATTATTAGTAACTTACTAAGTAATGCCATTAAATATACTGATAGTGGTTATATCAAAATAAATGTAAGTTGCTCAATAGATAGAGAAATATGTAATATGAAAATCACTATTAAAGATACTGGTAAAGGAATACCACAACATATAGTAAATAGTTTTAATAATGAAGAATATACAATTACAAGTGATAAACAAGAAGATATAGATGGATCTGGATTAGGTCTAACAATAACTAAATCATTAGTAGAAATGTTAGACGGAAAAATAACAGTACAAAGTGACTTAAATGTAGGAAGTACATTTATAATAAGTTTAAAACAAAGAGTAATATTATAAAGATAAAGAATTGGGGTGATAATTATGAATATGTTGACATTTTCTGTAACATTTTGTTGCATCCTTTTCTGTTTCTTTTTAGCAATAGTTTATTTTACTAAGAAAAATATGTCTAATATAGAAAATAAGATATATAGATATATCGTAATATTAGACTTTATAATCTTAATATTTAGTATGGGTTGTCTATTAGTAGGTAATGCTCTAAGATTTGATAGTAAGTATTTAGTAGTATATGATATCTTCGCAAGAATATATTGTGTAGCTCAATTACTATGGTATATAGCATTAGTTACTTATACTATTATAATTATTAGTGATAAAGATAAGTTAATAGGATCTATTGTTAGAGGAGAAAGAAAAGGTATAAAGAATACTTTAAATATACTATTAATATTATCAGCCATAATAACATTTATTCTACCCGTAAAATATGATTATATAAAAGGTGGAATAATTACATATACAGGTATTAGATCAGACTTTATGACAGTAGTAATTGCTATAATTGGTATATCAGGTCTAGTAAGTATATTTATTAATTGGAAGAAACTAAATACAAAGAAAAAGATATATCCATTTATGATGTTAGTAGTAATGCAATTACTAGCATATGGAGCATTCTTAGTAGATAATACAATTAATATATTACCTTTATCAATTACTTTAATTAGTTACTTAATGTATCATACTATAGAAAATCCTGATATCAAATTAATCAATGAATTAGAAATAGCTAAGAACAAAGCAGAAACAGCAAATCATGCTAAAAGTGATTTCTTAGCAAGTATGTCTCATGAAATACGAACACCTCTAAATGCCATTATAGGTTTATCTCAATTAATTCATGATAGTGAAAGTATAGAACAAATACATGAAGATAATAGAGATATAGTAATAGCTTCTCGTAACTTACTAGAACTAGTTAAAACAATACTAGATATCAACCAACTAGAAGAGAATTTAATAAAGATAGAAAATGATAATTATAATATAAGAACTACACTAAATGAATTAGTAAGTATAATCAATCTAAGAATAGGTAATAAACCAATAGAATTAAGAACAAACTTCTCTTATAATTTACCTACTACATTAAATGGAGATAAAGAAAAGATAAAAAGTATTCTTCTAAATCTATTAACAAATGCAGCTAAGTATACAGAAAAAGGATATATAGATTTTAATGTAGACTGTGAAAATAATAATGATATATGTAGATTAAAAATATCAATAACAGATACAGGTAGAGGAATATCAGAAGATCAAAAAGAAAAGTTATTTACTAAGTTCTATCGATTAGAAAAAGATAAAGATTCTGATATTGAAGGTACAGGATTAGGTCTAGCTTTAACAAAAGCCTTAGTAGAACTATTAGCTGGAGAAATAGTAGTAGAAAGTACTTATGGACAAGGTTCTACATTCACAGTAACAATAGACCAACAAATATCTAATGAAGTAGTACCAGATCATACAGAAGTAATGCATCATGAAGAAGAAATAGAGATATTATAAACAGATTTTATAATCTGTTTTTTTGTTGAAAAAATTGACAAAACAAGCATTTTATGATATAATTATGCACGTATAAATTGAAGGGGTTTTATACAACTAAAAAGGGGTTGAATATATTGAAAACAGAAAATATGAATTTAGAAAAATTAGAAATGGCATATAAGTTTGCTGAATTACCAGAAGGTTCTAAACTAAGAGGTAATATCGATAATACTTTTTACTTTAGTGTACCAACAAGAGGTGTAGGTGTAACTGTAACTTCATATGATGGTAAAACCACTGAAGTAAATGAAGATACTATAGTAGTAGAAGTTGAAGATAATACAGTAACAGTAATAGATAAGATGATAGAAGGATGGAGAGAATATCGTGATAACGATCCAATGCCTTTCATTGTAGAGTATACTATTAATAATACTTTAACAACAAAGTATCATGTAGTAGAAAAAGCTGGACATAAATATTTAATTAGTAGAACAGAATGTAATGAATCATCAGAAGGTTTACATGATTCATATGGTGGAGAAAAAGGGAATGGTTATAATACTACTTACTTTACTGAAACTAAAATGGCTAAAGTACCTTCAGACTATAAATTATCAGATGGTCTAAAAAATGTTGAATTTAAAGCAAAAATAAAAAAGATTAAATAATAATAAGACAAGATATAAATCTTGTCTTTTTTCTTGTATAATGATAAAATTTAGGCGTTATATTTATATATTACTTTTATAAGTATATAATAAGTAAAGAAGGAGGAATACTATGTTTAAGATTAATTCTAAATTTAACCCTAGTGGAGATCAACCTAAAGCTATAGATGAACTAGTAGAAGGAATAAATTCTAATAAGAAATATCAAGTATTATTAGGCGCAACAGGTACAGGTAAAACATTCACTATCGCAAATGTTATTCAAAAGGTAAATAAACCTACTTTAGTACTAGCGCATAATAAGACTTTAGCAGGACAATTGTATTCGGAACTAAAAGAATTATTCCCGGAAAATAGAGTAGAGTATTTTGTATCATATTATGATTACTATCAACCAGAAGCATATGTTCCTTCAACAGATACTTATATTGAAAAAGATTCATCAATTAATGATGAAATAGATGAATTACGTCATGCCGCAACAAGTGCCTTATTATCACGTGATGACGTAATAGTAGTAGCTTCAGTATCATGTATATATGGTATAGGAGAAGTAGAAGAGTATAAAAATAAAATGTTAACACTATCAGTAGGAGATATTATTGATAGAAACAATATGTTAACTAAGTTAGTAGAAATGTTATATGAAAGAAATGACTTTGACTTTAAAAGAGGTACTTTTAGAGTAAGAGGAGACGTAGTAGAAATAATACCTGCTAACCAAAATACAACTGGATATAGAATAGAATTCTTTGATAATGAAATAGATAGAATAAGTGAAATAGATACATTGACAGGAGTAGTAACTAGCTCTATAAAGAATGTATCCATATTCCCAGCATCTCACTTCGTAGTAAGTGATGAAAAATTAAAAGCAGCCATAATTCGTATAAAAGAAGAATTAGAGTGGAGATTAAAAGAACTAAGAGATAATAATAAACTATTAGCTGCAGAACGTCTAGAACAAAGAACTAACTATGATATAGAAATGTTAGAAGAAACAGGCTTCTGTTCAGGAGTAGAAAACTATTCAGCTCCTATGGCTGGTAGAGCTCCTGGAGAAACTCCAACTACATTAATGGATTTCTTTCCAAAAGATTATCTATTGGTAGTAGATGAATCACATGTAACTTTACCACAAGTTAGAGGTATGTATAATGGAGATAGAGCTCGTAAAATGAATCTAGTAGATTATGGATTTAGATTACCTAGTGCATTAGACAATAGACCATTAAAGTATGAAGAATTTGAGAAAAAGATTAATCAGGCTATCTTTGTATCAGCTACTCCAGGAGATCAAGAAATGGAGTATTCGAATAATACGTATGTAGAACAAATAATAAGACCTACAGGTCTATTAGATCCTACTATAGAAGTAAGACAAACAGAAGGACAAATAGATGATTTATTAGGAGAAATAAGAGATAGAATTAGTAAGAATGAAAGAACTCTTATTACTACATTAACTATTCGTATGGCAGAAGAATTAACTAACTACTTAAAAGAATTAGATATAAAAGTAGCATATCTTCATAGTGAAGTAAAAACTCTAGAAAGAATGCAAATAATACATGATGTACGTGCAGGTAAATATGATGTATTAGTAGGTATAAACTTATTAAGAGAAGGTTTAGATATACCAGAAGTATCACTAATAGCTATATTAGATGCTGATAAAGAAGGATTCCTACGTAGTACTAGAAGTTTAATTCAAACTATTGGTAGATGTGCAAGAAATGCTAATGGACATGTTATTATGTATGGAGATAAGATAACTGATTCAATGAAGCAAGCTATAGAAGAAACTAGACGTCGTAGAGCAATTCAAGAAAAGTATAATGAAGAAAATAATATAACACCAAAAACTATTATTAAAGATATAAGAGAAGTAATATCAAATGCTGATATGAGTGATAATAAAAAAGGTAAGAAGAAAACTATTACTAAGAAAGAAAAAGAACAAATTATGGAATCAATTGAACAAGAAATGCGTGAAGCAGCTAAATCACTTAACTTTGAAAGAGCTATGGAATTACGTGATATCTTATTTGAAATGAAATCAAGTGATTAGGAGGATATATGGAAGAGATAAAACCAGTCTTAACATGGACACTATTTTCAGAATGTGAAATACCAAAAGACTTAGATAATATCTTAACTAGAGGAGAAAGAGCTATTGCTGCTTATAAAACGTTTAGAGATACAGCAGTATTCACAAATAAAAGACTAATAGTAAGAGATGTACAAGGAGTAACAGGTAAGAAAGTAGAAATGTTCTCTTTACCATATTCATCTATAATCATGTGGTCTTCAGAAAATGCTGGACATGTAGATATAAACTCAGAAATGGAAATATGGACTCGTATAGGATGTATAAAAGTATGTCTTAGAAGAGGAGTAAATATAAGAAGATTTGATAAAATAATATCTACTGCAGTACTAGCAAATATAAAGGAGTAATTATGAAATTAAGTATTTTTACATCAACTACTAGTGATGGAATAATGTCTAATAATAAAAAGTATTATCCAAAGCTAAGTAAAGAAGAAATAGAAAAAGTATATAATCTAAATCTAAGTAGATTTCTATCTAAATATAATTTAAAAGTAGAAGATGCAGTAATAATGAATGACTCTAATACAAAGATATCTTCACATACTGTGACTACTAATAATAAGAAATATAAAGATAGAATATTAGTATTAAAAGAATCTACTAAAAATATCCCAATATTAGTAGAAACATCAGATGATCCAATAATAGTAGCTTACGCAACAGATGATAATAATAAACAAATAGCAGTAATTGGAAAAGCATCTATTGATAACTTAAATAATGATTTAATACATGATATGACAGAAATTCTAATGAAAGAGTCTAATAAAGCTACTTTTGAAATGAAATTCTATATAGGGCCATGTCCATCTAAAGAGAATTATATAATAGATGAAAATCTAGAATTAGATGAAAAAGTATTTAAAAAAGCTGTAGAAAAAATAGATGATAAAATCCATCTAGATTTAAGATATGCTATATTTAATCAATTATATTTAGAAATAGTCGCACCAGAAGAAATATATTTTGATTCAAATGATACAGTAGAAGATAAAAAGTATTATTCAGATTTAGCAAATAAAGTTGGAAGACACATATCATGTGTAGTCTTCACAGAGGAGTAAAATATGAAAAAGAAGTATTATTTATTTGAAATGAACACTTTATCCTTAAATATAGTATCAATGGTACTATTCTTTGCATTATTACTACTAACAGGTAATCTTCTACAAGATCAAACAATAGATTTAGACTATTTATTGGGTAAATCTATGTTATATATGTTTCCGTATTTTGTATTCCATGAAATATTACATAGTATATCTTATGTTCTTCATGGAGCAGATTTTAAAAATATAACATATGGAGCTCATATAGAAAAAGGATTATTATGTTGTCTTTGTAAACAGAATGTTTCTAAAAGAAATATCTTAATATCTTTATTATACCCATTTATATTTATAGGAATAATTACATATATAATAGGTATTATATTTAATATGCCATTATTAATGCTATTATCAATAATGAACATATCAGGTTGTTCTGGAGACTTATTAATGTTCTATTCATTAAGTAGAATAAAAAACTTTGAATACTCTGAGTATGATAATCCTACCGCATTCGGATTATACACAGAAGAAGATTTATCAAATAAAAAACTTCCAGGATTAAAATATGTAGGTACTAAAAATGAATTAGAAAGAAAAGATCTAAAGAAAGTAACTATCTCTAAAACATCAATAATATCATTTATAATAATAGAATTATTAGGAGTATTATATTTATTTATATGAAAAGATTTAAAAAGATATATATAGAAATAACTAATATATGTAATTTAAACTGTAGTTTTTGTTCACCAGTTACTAGAAAGAAAGAGTTTATTACTCTAGATAATATAAATCATATATTTGATGAGATAAAAGACTACACGGATTATATTTATCTTCATGTAAAAGGAGAACCTCTCCTACATCCAGAACTAGATAAGATAATAGATCTAGCTAATACTCATAATTTAAAAGTAAATATCACAACTAATGGTACTTTATTAAAAGATAAGATTAATATCTTAGTAAATAAACCTAATCTAAATAAGATTAATATATCTCTTCATAGTGAGAATAATAAACCTAACTATTTAGAAGAAATATTTGAAGTAAGAGATAACTATTTAAAAGATAAAACAGTTATCTATAGATTGTGGACTCTAAATAATGGTAAATTTGATAATAATTCACTGGAAATAGTGGAAAAAATAATTAATCATTATAATCTTTCCACAGATATTGTGGATAATATCTATAAGAAGAATAATATCAATATAGATAATAATTTATATATAGATAAAGATAATGAATTTGAGTGGCCTACTCTAAATAGTGATGTAGAAAGTAATGGTTATTGCTTTGCATTAAAAACACAAATAGCTATTCTAGTAGATGGTACAGTAGTACCTTGTTGTCTAGATAGTGATGGTCATATACCATTAGGTAATATCTATAAAGAGTCATTTAAAAGTATAATTGAAGGAGACAAATTTATTACTTTAAAAAAATCCTTTGAAGCAAGACATCCATCCTGCGAATTATGTAGAAAATGCACATTTAAAAATAAATTTAATTAGAAGAGAAATCTTCTTTTTTTTATGATAAAATTAAAGAGTAAAGGTAGTGATTATATGTATGAGTTAAATATAGGAGTATGTGTAGTAGGTATAATATTTCATATATTCTTATGCATAGTATATTTTAGTAAAAAAGGTGTAGATAGTAGAGAAAACAAAGTATATAAATATATGCTTATAACTCATATATTTATATTATTATCAGCTGTTATATCAGATGTAGCCTATCTATACATGAGTGATTATGTACCACCTATAATGACTTTTGTATTTAAAGTATTTTATATATCTACAGTAGTATGGTTACTATTAATGAATTATTACTCATTCTTATTAAAAAGTACTTATAATGAGAAGATACTAACAATACTAAAGAAAAATTCAAATATTGTATATTTTAGTATATTTCTTATCTCAGTAGCTTTATTAGTATCACCATTAAAATTTACTATAGAAAAAGGTATAGTTACTCAAATTGATGGATTCTGTATAGTACTATGGACCATACTTATGGTTTTATCTGTATTAGTAGATATAATAGCTGTTATATTTAATGATAAAAAGAGTAAGAAGGAAATATTCCCAGTAAAGATATTCGTACTATTAGCAGTGTGTGCATTAATAGGAAGTATTATCTGTAATGATATAGCTACAGTACCTATATTAATAACATTATCAAATTACTTAATGTATTTTACTATAGAGAATCCAGATATTAAGTTAATTGCTGAACTACAACTTGCTAAATCTCAAGCAGAGAAAAGTAATAATGCAAAAAGTGATTTCTTATCTAGTATGAGTCATGAATTAAGAACTCCATTAAATGCTATATTAGGATTATCTCAATCTATTAAATATAATGATGATGTAGAAGAAATGCATAATGATTCCAATGATATTATAGTAGCAAGTGAAAACTTATTAGACTTAGTAAACTCTATCCTAGATATTAATAAGATAGAAAACAATCAATTAGTAGTAGAAAAGAATAACTATAATCCAATAGAATTATTTAGTAGTGTAACTAAGAATATGAAACTACGTATAGGAGATAAACCATTAGAGTTAAGAACAAACTTCTCAAGTAATATTCCAGAAGAATTATACGGAGATAGAGAAAAAGTAAAACAAATAATAAATAACTTATTAAGTAATGCGATTAAATATACAGATAGTGGTTATATAGATTTCACAGTAGATAGTATTAATGAAAAAGGTAAATCTAATCTAACTATATCAATTAAAGATACAGGTAGAGGTATAGCTGACGAAGAAAAAGAAAAACTATTTACTAAATTCTATAGATTAGAAAGCGATAAAGATTCAAATATTGGAGGAACAGGATTAGGTCTAGCAATTACTAAATCTTTAGTAGAATTATTAGAAGGTAAAATAAAAGTAGATACTAAGTTGGGAGAAGGTTCAACATTCACAGTAACCTTAACAGAGATAATGGTAAAACCTCCAACAATAATAACAGAACAAAATAATACAGAAATTCTTTAAGGAAAATTAATTATTTTCCTTTTATTGTGCACAATAATTACTAGTAAAAAGAAATAAATTATGTTAAAATAAGCGGGAGGTGTTACTATGGATAAAATTATAGTTAAAGGTGCAAGAGAAAATAACTTAAAAAATATTGATATAGAATTACCTAAAAATAAACTTATAGTAATGACAGGTTTATCAGGTAGTGGTAAGTCTTCTCTAGCTTTCGATACAATTTATGCAGAAGGTCAAAGAAGATATGTAGAGAGTTTATCTGCTTATGCTAGACAATTCTTAGGAGGATCAGAAAAACCAGATGTAGATAGTATAGAAGGATTGTCTCCTGCTATCTCAATAGATCAAAAGACTACATCTAATAATCCTAGAAGTACAGTTGCAACTGTAACTGAAATATATGATTACTTAAGATTATTATTTGCGCGTATTGGAGTACCTTATTGTCCAAATCATAATATACCTATAACATCTCAATCAGTAGAAGAGATGACTAATAAGATATTAGAGTATCCAGAAGGTACAAAGATGATTATTCTATCTCCAGTAGTAGATGGAGAAAAAGGTACACATAAAGATACATTAGAAAATCTTCAAAAAGAAGGTTATATTCGTGTAAGAATAAATGGTGAAATGCATGATCTAAGTGAAGAAATAGAACTAGATAAAAATAAGAAAGATAAAATAGAAGTAGTAATAGATCGTATAGTAATTAAAGATGATTCTTACTCAAGAGTATTTGAAGCAGTAGAACAAGCTACTAAATTATCAGGTGGTAAAGTAACAATACAAGTACTAGGAGATAATGCGAAAGAAATTACTTTCTCAGAACAATTTGCTTGTCCATACTGTGAATTTTCTATTCCAGAACTAGAACCTCGAATCTTCTCATTCAATGCCCCATATGGAGCATGTCCTGACTGTAAAGGTTTAGGAGTAAAACTACAAATAGATGAAGATTTAGTAATACCAGATAAATCATTAAGTATAAATGAAGGATGTATCAAAACACTAAGTGATGATACAGATGGAATTTATTATAAGCAATTAGAAATATGCTGTAAGCATTATAAGATTAATATGGATAAACCATTTAGTAAATTAACTAAAAAAGAAAAAGAAATAGTACTATATGGTTCTCCAGAAGCAATTAGATTTAACTATACTACTAAAGGTGGAACAGTATACAATAAGGTAGATTTCTATGAAGGTATAATTAACAATCTACAAAGAAGATATATGGAAACATCTTCAGAGTGGATAAGAGAATGGTTAGAAAACTACATGGTAGAGTATACTTGTGATACTTGTCATGGAGCTAGATTAAAAGATGAAGTATTATGTGTAAAAGTAGGTAAGAAAAATATCTATGAAATGACATGTATGTCTATAAAAGATTTACTAAGTACAATACAAAGTTTAAAACTAACAGAAGAACAAGCAAAAATAGCTGACTTAGTATTAAAAGAAATTAATTCTAGATTACAATTCTTATCTAACGTAGGATTAGAATATCTAACTCTAAATAGAAGTGCAGGTACTCTATCAGGAGGAGAAGCTCAACGTATAAGACTTGCTACTCAAATAGGATCTCACTTAACAGGAGTATTATATGTCTTAGATGAACCATCAATTGGATTACATCAAAGAGATAATGAAAAACTAATTGAGTCAATGAAAGAAATGAGAGACTTAGGTAATACACTAATAGTAGTAGAACATGATACAGACACTATGATGGCTGCTGACTACTTAGTAGATATAGGTCCAGGAGCTGGAGAAAACGGTGGTAGAATAATGGCTGCAGGTACTCCAGAAGAAGTAATGAAAGTAGAAGATTCCATTACTGGACAATACTTAAGTGGTAAAAAATGTATAGAAGTACCTAAAACAAGAAGAAAAGGTAATGGTAAGAAGATATCTATTAAAGGAGCAAGTGAACATAATCTTAAAAACATAGATGTAGATATTCCATTAGGAACATTTACTTGTATTACTGGAGTATCTGGATCAGGTAAATCTACACTTATAAATGAAATACTTTGCAAACAAATATCTAAAGAATTATATAATACTAAAGAACGTCCAGGAAAATTTAAGAAGATTACTGGTATAGATAATCTAGATAAAATAATTGCGATATCACAAAATCCTATAGGAAGAACTCCAAGAAGTAATCCAGCAACATATACAGGAGTATTTGATGATATTAGAACACTTTTTACAACTACAAAAGAAGCTAAGATGTATGGATTTGAAAAGAATAGATTCTCATTCAATGTAAAAGGTGGAAGATGTGAAGCATGTCGAGGAGACGGAGTTAAGAAAATAGAAATGCATTTCTTACCAGATGTATACGTACCTTGTGAAGTATGCCACGGTACTCGTTATAATAGAGAAACACTAAGCATAAAATATAAAGGTAAGAATATAGCTGAAGTACTAGATATGAGAGTAACTGAAGCATTACAGTTCTTTGAAAACGTACCAAAGATAAAACAAAAACTACAAGTATTAAACGATGTAGGATTAGGATATATTAAGTTAGGACAACCTGCTCCAACTCTATCAGGAGGAGAAGCAGAAAGAGTAAAACTAGCTAAAGAATTACAAAGAAAAGCAACAGGAAAAACTCTATTTGTATTAGATGAACCAACAACTGGTCTACACTCTGATGACATAGCCCGTTTACTTGCAATTTTAGAGAAAATAGTAGATAATAAAGACACAGTAGTCATCATAGAACACAACTTAGATGTTATTAAAGTTGCTGATTACATAATTGACTTAGGACCAGAAGGTGGAGATGGTGGAGGAACAGTAGTTGCCACAGGAACACCAGAAGAAGTAGCTAAAGTCAAAGAGTCTTATACAGGGGATTTTTTAAGAAAGTTGCTATAAGGAGAGAGTATGAAGCTAGTAATAATAGAAAAGAACAAAGTAAGAATTAATAAGTTATTCGATTGGTTTCTACATATGATAGGATATACAATAGTATTTTTCCTAGCTACTAGTCTATTTAAGAGTGTACATATTAATTCAGAACATAAATACTTAATCTATGTATTAATAGTATTAATAATATATTTCTTAAATAAAACAGTAAAACCAATATTAGTAAACTTAACAATACCAATTACAGGTATAACATTAGGTTTATTCTATCCATGTATTAACATGTTTATATTAAAATTAGTAGATTGGATAATGGGGAGCCATTTTAATCTAACTAATATATATGCAACCTTCTTTTTAGCAATTTTATTATCAGTAATGAATTTTATAGCAGAAGAGATAATTAATTCGATAATAAAGAAGGTGAAAGCTCATGCATAGAGTAGCATTAGATTTTGGATTTTTACAAATTTATTGGTATTCAATTTTCATATTTATTGGTATGATAGTAGCATGTTTCTTAATTTTTAAAGAAGCAAAGAAAAAAGAAATAGATGAAGAATTCCTAGTAAACCTAATATTTAATACTATATTAATAGGAATAATAGGTGCTAGACTATATTATGTAATATTTAATTTGGAGTATTATATAACTAACCCAATAGAAATATTAGAAATATGGAATGGTGGTTTAGCAGTACATGGAGGAATAATAGCTGGTCTATTCTTTGTAAATTACTATTGTAAGAAACATGAAGTAAAAGTAATAGATATTTTAGATATTGCTGTAGTAGGATTAATAATTGCCCAAGCTATAGGTAGATGGGGTAACTTCTTCAACGGAGAAGCCTATGGAATAAAAACTACTTATGAAGCCTTAAAAAGCGCCTGGATTCCAGAATTTGTAATAAATGGAATGTATATAGATGGTAGTTATAGACATCCAACATTCTTTTATGAATCAATGTGGTGTATATATGGATTCTTAGCTATGATAATAGTAAGAAAATATAGTAATAATCTAAAAAAAGGTCAACTAACAGGATTCTATCTTATGTGGTATGGAACAATAAGATTCTTAGTAGAAATGTTAAGAACAGATTCTCTTATGTTAGGACCAGTAAAGATGGCTCAAATAGTATCATTACTATTTATAGTAATAGGGTTATTTGTATTTATAGATAACAAGAGTAAAACAGAAGAAAAATATTTATATAGATATGTAGAAAAGAAAAAAGGTCCTGCAATAGTCTATATAAAAACGAGGTGAGAATATGCATAAAAAAGTAGTAGTATTTGGAGGAGGAACAGGAATTTCCTTTTTCTTAAGAGGATTTAAAGATTTCCCAATTGATTTAACAGCTGTAATAACAGTATCAGATAATGGTAGATCAACAGGTAAATTAAGACAAGAATTTCATACTCCAGCAGTAGGTGACATTAGACAAGTTATAACTAACTTATCTACAATAGATGAACCTATCAAACAAATGATGTCTTATAGATTTAAAACATCAAGTGATTTAAATGGACATGCTGTAGGTAACTTAATACTTACATCAATGTTAGATATAACTGGTTCACTTAAAGAATCAATTAGAAGTTTATCTAAACTATTAGATGTAAAACATACAGTATTACCAATCTCTGAAGATAGAGATTTAACTCTAATGGGAGAAGATGATAAAGGTAATATTATTGAAGGAGAAGAACAAATAACAGAATCTCCTAATAAGATAAAGAGAATATTCTATAAAGAAGAACCAGAAGTATTACCAGAAGTAATAAAAGCAATTAATGAAGCAGATTTAATTATATTAAGTATTGGTAGTCTATATACATCAATATTACCAAATATTATTTGTAAAGAAGTACAATTAGCAATTGATGACTCAAAAGCTCCAATAATGTATGTATGTAATGCAGTAACACAACCTGGAGAAACTGATAACTTCAAAGTAAGTGATCATATTAAAATGTTAAATTCATATTTAGGAAAAAGAAAAATAGATGTAGTAATCGCATCTAATTCTAAAATAACTAAAACAATTGCTAAGAAATATGCAACAGAAGAACAAAAAGATCCAGTACCTATAGATTATGACGAAGTTAAAAAGATGGGAGTAGAGTTGATAGAAGGAGACTTAATCGTAATAGAAGATAATAGAATAAGACATAACAGTCTAAGATTAAGCTCAATGGTCTTCTCTTACTTAATGAGATAATGTCATACACTGTAAGAATAAAAGATGAAATAGCTTCAATAAAATGTACTAAATCAGAAATGATTGCTGAACTATCTGGTTTTATTAGAAATAATGGTTCCTTATCAGATGGAACAATAATACTTACAACAGAAAATGAAAATACTAAGGAGAGAATAGAATATTTCTTAAAAGAAGCATATGAAGTATCTTCAATAGTAGAAATAAAAGATAGCTTAAACTTCAGTAAGAAAGACTTATATGTAATAAATATTAATGACAAAGTAGATTTAATATTAAAAGATATAGGATATACAGATAATGAAGGAAATAGTTTATCTACTCCTCCAACATATATAGTAGGAGCTAATGAAGAAATAAGATCCTACTTAAGAGGAGTATTCTTAAGCTGTGGTAGTATTAATGATCCTAAAACATCTAGATATCATATGGAATTATTAATATACTCACCAGATGAAGCTATATTTGTTCAAAAACTATTAAATATATTTGAACTAAATGCAAAAATACTAAATCGTGATAAAGGATATATGATTTATATAAAAGAAGCAGATAAAATAAGTGATTACTTAAAAATATTAGGAGCTAATAAAGCAGTCTTATACTTTGAGGATGTAAGAGCCTACAAAGATCAAAAAAATAAAGCCAATAGACTTAATAACTGTGAACAAGCTAATATGGATAAAGTATTTGCTACAGCTGCAGATCAACTAAATCAAATAGAGATAATAGAACGTACTGGAAGTGTAGATCTCTTAGATGAAAGAACACAAGTAGCTTTAGAATTTAGAAAGAAATATCCAGAAAGTTCTCTAAAAGAATTATCTGAAATAATTACAGTAGAAACAGGTAAATCATTAACTAAATCAGGTTTAGCTCATAGATTAAGAAAAATAAAAGAACTAGCTGATAGATTAAAAAAACAAGAATCTAAAAAATAGATTCTTTTTTTGTAATATTTGTAATTCTATAAAATATACATATTATTAGTTGATTAATTATGGTATACTATACTATATAGGATAAAAGGGGAAATAGTATGATAGAGACAATAGAAGTAACAATTAATGGTAAGAAGTATCAAGTAACAAAAGGTATTACTCTAGAAGAAGTTGCTAATGATTTCGCAACAGAATATAAATACCCAATATTACTTGCTAAAGTAAATAATAGATTAAAAGAATTATCTGCTCCTATCAAGGAAAGTGCCACAATAGAATTCTTAGATTTAACTACATGTGAAGGAAGCAGAACACATATAAGTGGACTAACTTATATTTTAGTAGTGGCAGTAAAAAAACTATTTGGTAAAAAAGCTAATGTAGTAGTACAACACTCATTAGATAAAGGTATCTATATAGAAACAAATTTCAAAATAACAGAAGATAAACTAAAACAAATAAAAGAAACAATGCAAGCTATTAGTAATGCCGATATGCCTATAACTAAAGTAAATATTGATAGAATAGAGGCAATGAACTACTTTGAAGGTATGGGAGATCATGCTAAAGCAGGTGTAATGAGATACAATACTAATAATTTTGTTACTTTATATAGATTAGGTAATTATTATAATTACTTCTACAATTTAATGCCAATATCTACTGAAAGAATAAAAGATTTTGATCTAACATATATTACAGATGATGGATTCCTATTAAGATTCCCTACAGTATATATAAAAGATAAAATAAAGGATTATGAACCACATCCAAATATGTTTGAAGTATTTACGGAATATCGTGATTGGGCAAAAATAATGAATATTCAAAATTCAGTAGATCTAAATGAAGTAGTATCTTCTGGAAAAATAAATAACTTAATAAAAATAGATGAAACACTACAAAGTAATAGATTATTACATGTAGCCAAAGAAATAAGTTCTAAAAAGAATAAAGTAAAAATAGTATTACTAGCTGGACCATCATCATCAGGTAAAACCACTACATCTAAGAAACTATGTATGTTCCTACAATCATTCGGTCTAACACCAAAAGTAATAGGTATGGATGATTATTTCTGTGAAAGAGAAGAAACTCCAAAAGATGAAAATGGTAACTATGATTTTGAATGTTTAGAAGCTGTAGACTTAAAACTATTTGATAAACAAATGTCTCAATTACTAAAAGGAGAAACAGTACAAATACCTACATATAATTTCCAATTAGGTAAAAAAGAGTATCATGAATCACTAACTTTAGGTAAAACAGACATCTTAGTAATAGAAGGTATACATGCACTAGACAAAAAAGTATTAACTAATATTGATAGAGATAGAAAATATAAGATTTATATATCTGCTTTAACAGAAATAAATATGGATGATCATAATAGAATATCCACAACAGATAATAGATTATTAAGAAGAATAATAAGAGATAATAGAACAAGAGGCCATAGTGTAGAACATACACTAGAAATGTGGCCATCAGTAAGAGTAGGAGAAGAAAAATATATCTTCCCATACCAAGATGAAGCAGATTACACAGTAAACTCAGCTCTAATATATGAAATAGGTGTATTAAAAACATATGTAGAACCATTACTATACTCAGTACCTGCAGATTCACCATACTATGAAGAAGCTAAAAGATTAATTGACTTCCTAAGATTATTCTTACCAATACCTGCAGATGCAGTACCACAAGATTCTATTCTAAGAGAATTTATAGGTAATAGTTACTTTGAATAATAAATATCCACAACTTCTGTGGATATTTTTTTATTAAAAGAATTAATTGTGGAAAAAACATTTACAACTAAAAATGTCAAAAGTAGTCTACCATATTGAAACTTAAAAATACTAATAATATAATGAAAATGTGGAGGATTGATAAAATGATAAAAGTTGCAATTAATGGATTTGGTAGAATAGGAAGATTAGCATTCAGATTAATGGAAGAAAACCCTGAATTTGAGGTTGTTGCTATTAATGATTTAACTGATGCAGAACAATTAGCTTACCTATTAAAATACGACACAAATCACAGAAATTATCGTATTGATGAAATTTCATACGAAGATGACAAAATAGTAGTAGGAGACAGAAAAATTAAAGTTTATGCTGAAAAAGATCCAGCAGCCCTTCCATGGGGAGATTTAGGAGTAGATGTAGTATTTGAATGTACTGGTCTATTCTGTTCAGATGAAAAGGCTATGGCTCATATTAATGCAGGAGCTAAAAAAGTTATTATTTCTGCTCCAGCAAAAGGTGATGTTAAAACAGTAGTTTATAACGTTAACCATGAAATCTTAACTGGAGATGAAAAAATTATTTCAGCAGCAAGTTGTACAACTAACTGCTTAGCACCAGTTGTAGATGTTTTAGACAAAGAATTCGGAATTAATAAAGGATACATGACAACAGTTCATGCTTATACAAACGATCAAGCAACATTAGATGTTCCTCATAAAAAAGGAATTAAAGCTCGTCGTGGACGTGCATGTGCTGCAAATATAGTACCAGCTTCAACTGGAGCTGCTTCAGCAATCGGAAAAGTTTGCCCTAACTTAGATGGTAAACTTGCAGGTACAGCTATGAGAGTACCAGTACCAACTGGATCAGTAGTAGACTTAGTACTTGAATTAGGAAGAAATACAACTGCAGAAGAAATCAATGCAGTATTAAAAGCTCATACTAATGAAACATTAGAGTACACTGATGATCCAATTGTATCAAGCGACGTAATTGGAAGACGCTGTGGTTCATTAGTAGATGGTTTATCTACAACAGTTCTAGAAGTAGAAGGAAAACAATTAGTAAAAGTAGTTTCATGGTATGATAATGAAATGTCTTATACTGCACAAATGGTTAGAACTGCTAAATATTTAATGAGTAAATAATTAAGGACTCCATAAGGAGTCTTTTTTATTGACAAAAAAATTCTTCTCGTGTTAAATTTATAAAGGTAGAAAAAATAGGAGGTAGTATGATGAATATAATGAAAAACAACTTACTATTAATTGTTCCTAAAAGAAAAGATGTTTTTTCTACTTTTAATAATTTATTAATTACCGATACTTATATTTATTAATAATAGTATCGGTTTTTTTATGGAAAAAAGGAGGGGTATTATGCCAAAAAGAAAAGATATAAAGAAAGTATTGATTATTGGTTCAGGTCCAATAGTAATAGGACAAGCTGCAGAGTTTGATTATGCAGGTACACAAGCTTGTCTTGCGTTAAAAGAAGAAGGATATGAAGTAATATTATGTAATTCTAATCCAGCTACGATTATGACTGATAAATCTATAGCTGATAAGATATATATGGAGCCATTAACTCTAGAATATATTGCTAAGATCATTAGATATGAAAGACCAGATGCAATAGTACCTGGTATTGGTGGACAAACTGGTCTAAATCTAGCTATTCAATTAGAGAAAAAGGGAGTACTTGAAGAATGCCAAGTGAAATTATTAGGTACATCAAGTGAAAGTATTAAAAAAGCAGAAGATAGAGAACTATTTAAAGAAATGTGTGAATCAATTAATGAACCAGTAATCCCATCTCAAATAACTTATAACTTAGAAGAAGCAAAGAAAGCTGCTAAAGAAATAGGATATCCTGTAGTATTAAGACCAGCATTCACATTAGGTGGAACTGGTGGGGGATTCGCTAATAATGAAGAAGAATTAATAGAAATTGGTATAAATGGATTTAAATTATCTCCAGTACATCAAGTACTAGTAGAAAAATCAGTAAAAGGATATAAAGAAATAGAATTTGAAGTAATGAGAGATTCAACAGATCATGCTATAACTATTTGTGGAATGGAAAATGTTGATCCAGTAGGAGTACATACAGGAGACTCTATAGTGGTAGCACCAATCCTTTCTTTATCAAAGAAAGATTTAAAAATGTTAAATGATAGTGCTATAAAAATAATCAAAGAATTAAAAATAGAAGGTGGATGTAATGTTCAATTCGCTCTTAATCCTAAAACTAGTGAATATTTCCTTATAGAAGTAAATCCACGAGTATCTCGATCATCTGCCTTAGCATCTAAAGCTAGTGGATATCCAATAGCTAGAGTAACTGCTAAAATCGCAATGGGATTAACTCTAGAAGAAATACCAGTAGCTGGAGGTACAGCTGCAATAGAACCATCCCTAGATTATATAGTAGCTAAATTTCCTAGATTCCCATTTGATAAATTTACTAATGCCACTAATGTCTTAGGTACTCAAATGAAAGCAACAGGAGAAGTAATGGGAATAGGTACTACTTTAGAAGAATGTATCTTAAAATCAGTAAGATCATTAGAAACAGGAGTATGCCACTTTCATAATAAGAAATTCGATAAATTAAAAAATGAAGAATTACTAGATTATATAAAAGAATTTAGAGATGACAATATCTATGCTATATTCGAACTTATCAGAAGAGATGTAGATATAAAAGAAATACATAAAACTACTATGATTACAGAATTATTCTTAAAATCATTTAAGAAGATAGTAGATATGGAAAATAAATTAAAAGATAATATAAATGATGTAGAAGTCTTAAAGGAAGCTAAAATAATGGGATTCTCTGATAAATATATCGCAAGTATTTGGCGTCTTACAGAAGAAGAAGTGTACTATAAACGTAAAAATAATAACATAACACCTATATTTAAGATGGTAGATACACTACATACTGGTAAATATATAGCCTATCTATATTCATCATATACTGGTAAAAATGCCTCTATCTTAACAGATAAAAAGAAAATAATAGTATTAGGAGCAGGACCTATAAGAATAGGTCAAGGAGTAGAATTTGATTACTCTACAGTTCATGCCGTACAAACAATTAAAAATGCAGGTTATGAAGCAATAATTATTAATAATAACCCTGAAACAGTATCAACAGACTATACAACAGCAGATAAATTATATTTTGAACCATTAACAGTAGAAGATGTAATGGCTATAGTAGACTTTGAAAATCCTATAGGAGTAATTGCAACACTCGGAGGACAAACAGCAATTAATCTAGCAGAACCACTAAAACAAAGAGGAGTAAATATTATAGGTACTAATTGTGATGCTATAGAAAAAGCAGAAAATAGAGATTCTTTTGAAAGAATATTAAAAGAATTAGATATACCACAACCTAAAGGACAAGCAGTAACTAATATAGAAGATGGTATAAGAGTTGCTAAAGAAATAGGATATCCAGTACTAGTAAGACCATCATTTGTTTTAGGTGGTAGAGCTATGCAAATAGTAGGAGATGAAAAAAGTCTAAAACAATACTTAAAAACAGCAGTAGAAATAGATCAAGATAAACCAGTATTAGTAGATAAATATATACAAGGAAAAGAATTAGAAGTAGATGCTATATGTGATGGTAGAGATGTATTTATTCCAGGAGTAATGGAATTAGTAGAAAGAACAGGAATCCATTCAGGAGACTCAATAAGTATTTATCCTACAGTAAGTATCTCTAATAAAGTAAAAGGTACAATTATAAGTTATGCTAAAAAATTAGGATTAGGCATAGGAATAATAGGTCTTTATAATATTCAGTTTATTGTAGATGAAAATGAAGATATTTATGTAATAGAAGTAAATCCAAGATCATCTCGTACAGTACCATTCTTATCTAAGTCAACAGGCTACTCTCTAGCAGATATCGCAACAGAAGTAATGTTAGGAAAAACCCTAAAAGAACAAGGCTTATTTGATCTATATCCAGAAGAAAAGAAAAGATTCTATGTAAAGTCCCCAGTGTTCTCATTTAACAAAATAAGAGGATTAGATGCTTATCTATCACCTGAGATGAAATCTACAGGAGAAGCAATAGGATATGACAACAAATTAAATAGAGCACTTTATAAGTCTTTACAAGCAGCAGGTATGAAATTACAAAACTATGGTACAGTATTCTTAACAATAGCTAATAAAGATAAAGAAGAAGCTCTTCCTCTAGTAAAAAGATTCTATGATTTAGGATTTAATATCCAAGCAACAGAGGGTACAGGAATGTTCTTAAAAGAAAATGGAATACGTACTCATATATTAAAGAAAATAAGTGAAGGTAGTGAAGAAATACCAGAAGCAATACGTCAAGGAAATATGGCTTATGTAATAAATACAAGAGACATTTCATCTAGTGAAGAAGAAAACGATGGTATGAAAATAAGAGCTATATCTACAGAGAATAATGTAACTATGTTTACATCTTTAGATACAGTTAGAGCACTACTAGATGTTTTAGAGGAAATAACCCTTACTATATCTACAATAGATGCGTAAAGTAAAAAGGATTTTTTCCTTTTTTTTCTTTATAATTAGTGATATACTCAAATTATATAGGAGGATTGTAAATTGAAGACAATTAGAGATTTAGATTTAAATAATAAAAAAGTAATTATAAGAGTAGATTTCAACGTACCCATTAAAGATGGAAAAATAGTTGATGACACAAGAATAGTTGGAGCTATACCAACAATTCAATATGCACTAGACAATAATGCTAAAGTAATATTAATGTCACACTTAGGAAGAGTTAAAGAAGAAGCTGATTTAGAAAAAAATAATCTAGCTCCAGTAGCACAACGTCTATGTGAATTATTAAAGAAAGATGTAAAATTTATTAATGCAACAAGAGGTCCTGAACTAGAAAATGCAATTAATAATATGAATAATGGCGATGTATTAGTAATGCAAAATACACGTTATGAAGATTTAGACGGTAAGAAAGAAAGCTCAAATGACCCTGAGTTAGGAGCTTATTGGGCATCTTTAGGAGATGTATATATTAATGATGCTTTTGGAACTATCCATAGAGCACATGCATCAAACGTGGGAATTCCTACTAATATGAAAGAAAATAGTGCAATCGGATTCTTAATTGAAAAAGAACTTAATGCACTAAGTATTTTAGATAATCCAGAAAAACCATTTATGGTAGTTCTAGGAGGAGCTAAAGTATCAGATAAAATAGGGGTAATCGAAAACCTAGTAACTAAAGCAGATAAAATACTTATCGGTGGAGGAATGGCATTCACATTCTTAAAAGCCGAAGGTTATAACATAGGTAAATCATTATTAGATGAAGAAAATATAGACTTCTGTAAGAATATCTTGAGTAAATATCAAGATAAGATAGTATTACCTGTAGATGTTGCAGTAACTAATGAATATACAAATGACGAAGAATATAGAGAAAAAGATATAACTGAAATAGCTGAAGATGAAATGGGATTAGATATTGGTAGTAAGACACTTAAAATATTTGAAGATTATTTAAGTACTGCTAAATCAGTTATATGGAATGGTCCATTAGGAGTATATGAATTTGAAAAATATAAAGTAAATACAGATTCATTATTAAAATTCCTAGTTGATAACAATATCAAAACTGTATTAGGTGGTGGAGATATAGTTGCTGCAGCAGGAGTAGCTGGATTAAAAGATAAAGTATATCATGCATCTACTGGAGGAGGAGCAACCCTAGAGTACTTAGAAGGTAAAGTATTACCAGGGGTAGAAGCAATAAAATAAGTAGGTGATTATATTGAATACAAAAAATCTTTTCATCGCAGATCCATTCAATGATGAACATATACAATTATTTAAAGAATTTGAAAAAGATAATGATAAAAAACCAGTAACCACATACCTAACTGGTATAAGAAAAGCATATGATAGTAAAGAAGCATTTAAAAAAGTTGAGAATGCCAATAACGAATTAAATGTTATTGTCTTTACTATGGCTAATAATCAAATGAAAGATTATTGCTATATAAAAGGCGAAAAAGACAGAAAAGTATGTGAATTGTTTTTTGCGCAGTCAAATTCTAATCAAAGTTCAAGACCTATTATGGAAAGAGTAAGTAATTACGTATTAGATATTATGGGTATGGAACAAGTATATGTATCATTAACTAAAGATGAAAAGAAATTGTATTCACAACTAATAAATCACGGATATGAAGATATCGGTGAAGTAAATGGAAAGATAACATTTATAAAAGAAAAAGAAGACATATATGAGATGAGTAAAGTGATTTAATGAAAATAGTAAATAACATAAAGAAAAATACAATTGTACTATTAGGACTAACTATAATTATATTGGTAGTCCTTTTAAAGGATGACTATAAAGAAATAGTAAATGCATTAACATCAATGAACATTTTATATATTTTATTAGCCATCTTCTTTTTCTTTTTATATATTTTTTTCAAAGCCTATACATTCTACATAACAGTAGATGATAAAGAAAAGATATCATTAAAAGAATCATATAAACATCAAATAATAACTCAATTTTTTAATGGTATAACACCATTCTCTACAGGTGGACAACCTATGGAGATATATATGACTACAGAACATAATATAAGTGGAGTAGAAGCTACTAATATATCTATACAAAACTTTATATTTTACCAAACAGCATTAGTAATATATGGAGTACTTGCAGTATCTTATAATTATATATTTCATATATTTCCAAAGACAGAATTATTAAGAAAACTAGTATTATTAGGCTTCTTAATAAATACAATGGTAGCAGTAGCTTTACTAGCTATATTAATATCAAATACAATTACAAAGAAAATAGTCTTTTTCTTTATAGATTTATTATCTAAAATTAAGGTAGTAAAGAATAAGGAAAAAACTAAAGATAAAGTTAATAAATTACTAGATGAATTTCACAAAAGTGCGACAGAACTAAGAAATAAAAAAGGATTATTTACTAAAGGAGTTATCTTAAATTTTATAAGTTTAACATGCTTATATATTATTCCTTTATTCATAGTAATGAGTTTAGGTGATTATACTTCTCTAAATCCCTTAACAACCTTAACTTCTTCAGCTTATGTATTATTGATGGGATCATTTGTACCAATTCCAGGAGCAAGTGGTGGAATAGAATATGGATTCTTACAATTCTATGGTAATTTCCTATCAAAAGAAGTAATATCAGCTGTACTTATAGTATGGAGATTTATTACATACTACTTAGGAGTAATATTAGGAGCATTCGCTTTTAGTTTAGAGAAGAAGGTGGATAAGAATGATATTAACTAAGGTAACATTAATAGCTATAATGTCTCTCATTTATATGATTGGTCTTGCTATTGTATATTTTGGTAAACAAAGACCTAATTCATTAGAGATTAAATATTATAGTGCCATGATAATTACAAATATTATTGGTTTGATAATACACATAGTTGTAGAGTATTCGGTTGTTTACTTTCCACCATTACCTAATTCAATTATCCTTAAATCAATATTATATTATTACATTATATATGCAGACTTATTTTTATGTTATTTATTAGTAGCATTAAAAATAAAAAATTCAGATAAATATATTAAGATAGAACAGATACTTACAATAATTTATATTATATTAGCAACACTATTACCTGAAAAACTAT
>JAUNMV010000067.1 GCA_030531695.1 Bacilli bacterium
GTAGATTATGAAATATATAGTTATAATCAAACAACTAAATTTAAAGATTTACAATTAATCTATAAAGATACAATGATGAATGATTATAAATTTATGGTAAAGAATAATAATGAAGCTTTCTATAAATTATTTAATTATATAATCTCAACTAATTCTTATTACAATTATAGAAATAATGGATTAGAAAACTTAAATGCTAATATTCTTAAAGATTCTACTTTAGAACAAGCATATGCAACAGTATTATTAATTATCTTTGTACCATTAATAATCTTTACAGTAATGTATTTAATTATTAAGAAAAAGAAACAAGTTAAGAAAGTTAAGATTACAGATAGACATAAATATACTGATATGTTAACTTCACTTAAGAATAGAAATTACTTAAATGCTAAGATGCCAGAATGGGAAGATTGTAAAGTATTCCCACAATCAATCGTAATTGTAGACCTTAATAGTGTTAAATATGTAAATGATAATTATGGACATGAAGAAGGAGATCAATTAATAATTAAAGCAGCTGGTATTTTAGTAAATACTCAGTTAGAAAATAGTGAAATAATAAGAACAGATGGAAATGAATTCTTAATCTATCTAGTTGGTTATAGTGATAGACAAATTAGTACATATACTAAGAAGTTATCTAAAGAAATGAAGACTCTACCTCATGAATTTGGAGCAGCAGTTGGATACAGTATGATTACTGATGAAATTAAAACTTTAGATGACGCTATTAATGAAGCTACACTAGAGATGATTACAAACAAAGAAGAATATAAATAAAAGGTGATATAATGGAGCGAGCAGAAAGATATGTAAGTAAAATGATAGCCATGATTAAAAGGCCAGAAATGCGTATCCTTCCTGGAGAACTCGCTTTTTTTCTTGTTATGTCACTTATACCATTAGCAGCACTTTTAGGTGCCATAGCTTCATCACTATCAATAGATGTATCTTCATTTGAAGAATTAATGAAAGGTACAATACCTCCTGCAGTAGCTAGTTTTATAGTAGATATAATGAATAATAAAACACCTGATTTTAATATCACAATGTTCTTTATATCTGCATTCATATTAGCTTCTAATGGGCCACATTCTATGATAGTAGCTTCTAATGAAATATATAAAATAAAACCTAGAGATTTTATCACTAGAAGACTAAAAGCTATATTAATGACTCTAGTAATGGTAGGATTATTCTTTATATTATTCTTAATCCCAATATTTGGTGATTATATATTTGAACTTATAACTACAAATATAACAGATCTACAAGTACATAGATTTATGTTTGTAGTATTCCAATTAATTAAATACCCATTACTTGTAGTAGTACTACATTACAATATAAAACTTTTATATATAATAGCTCCAGATGATAAGATAAAATCTATGACTACTACAAAAGGTTCAATATTTACTACAATAGGTTGGATTATCGCAACAGAAGTATATTCAGTATATATAGGAGCCTTCACAAGTTATGATAAATTCTATGGTAGTATTTCCAATTTAGTTATACTATTCCTATGGGTATATATATTAGCTTATATATTTGTATTAGGTATGATAATAAATGCTGGATCATATAGAGCTAGAAAAGAAGAGGAAGAAAAAGTAGTTGAATAATAGTAAACTACTTTTTTCTTATGTCTCGTTTTATTGAAAAATGTATAGTATAATGCTATAATTTAAGAAGGCGAGGTAGTCATATGAAGAGAATAAAAATAGGAATGAAAAAACTTATTAATAATACACAAAAGACTTTAAAAAGAATTAAAACAGAACATCTTATTAAAGCATATTTTAAAGATAACGTTTTATTTATAACATTTGTACTTACAGTAGTATTAAATTCTACAATGTTAAGATTCTTCTGTATGCATACAATAGAGAATTATCTATCATTTAAGGCAGTACTTGCAGATTTAACAATCGCAGTAATAATAGGTTCCTTTGGTTATCTATTTAAGCCTAAAAATAGATTTGCATATTATCTAATATTAGATATTATTTTATCTGCTATCTGTATGATAAATTCAGCTTATTATACATTCTATACATCATTCGCATCAGTATCAATGTTATCACTAACACAATATATTGGTGATGTAGGAGATGCAGTAGTAGAAAATGTTATTCAATTAAAAGACTTATTCTATGTATTAGGTCCAGTAATTTTAATATTAGTACAATTAAAACTAAATAAAAAACATGCTAATAGAAAGAAAGAAGAAAATGACTTCTACATTCGCAGTTGGTCTAGTAATGCTATTCTTCTACTGTATTACACTATCTTCACTAGATGTCACAAGATTTGTAAAACAATGGAATAAAGAATATATAGTTATGCGTTTTGGTATCTATGTATATCAAGTAAATGACTTAGTAACTTCAATTCAACCGAAAATAAATGCTATGTTTGGATATGATAGAGCAAAGAAATCGTTTGATGACTATTATGTAAATGTATCTGATGTAGCTCAAACTAATCAATATACAAATATATTTGAAGGTAAAAACGTAGTAGTAATCCACGGTGAAAGTATGATGACTAATGCCATAGGATTACAATTTAATGGAGTAGATGTAACTCCAACACTTAATAGATTATCAAAAGAAGGAATGTATTTCTCAAACTTCTATTCAGAAGTAAGTGTAGGTACAAGTAGTGATTCAGAATTAACTTATAATACATCACTAATGCCTACAAAGAGTGGTACAGCATTCGTATCATATTCAGATAGAGTATTCAATTCAACACCTAAGTATTTTAATGATAAAGGATATTATACATTTAGTATGCATGCCAATAATGCAGACTTCTGGAATAGAAGAAATATGCATGCAAACTTAGGATATCAAAGATTCTATGCTAAAGCTGACTTTAAAGTAGAACCAGAAAATACTATCGGATTAGGTTTATCTGATAAAGAATTCTTTAAACAATCAATCAAGAAACTAAATACTATCAATAAGAAAAATGAAAACTGGTATGGATTATTTATTATGTTAAGTAATCATACTCCATTCTCAGATGTAGAAAAATATGGAGAATTCGATGTATCATTAAAAGAAACTGTTACTCATGAAGATGGTACAGTAGAAGAAGTAGTATATCCATATATGGAAAATACTAAATTAGGTAACTACTTTAAATCACTTCATTATGCAGATCAAGCTTTAGGTGAATTTATAACTATGCTAGATGAAAATGGTCTACTAGAAGATACAGTATTTGTATTATATGGAGATCATGATGCCAGACTTCCTAAAGCAGATTATAGAAGATTATATAACTATGATAAAGAAAATGATTCAGTGTTAGATGAAAGTGATCCAAACTATGTAATATTTGACTCATATCAATATGAATTAGGTAGAAAAGTACCATTCATAATTTGGACAAAAGATATGGCTGGATCAGAATTAAATATGGAAATTACTGATGTAATGGGAATGATAGATGTTCAACCTACATTAGGTAATATGTTTGGATTCTATAATAAATATGCATTAGGACATGATATATTTAATATTAGAGGAAGCAATATAGTAGTATTCCCTAATGGTAACTGGGTAAGTGATAAAGTATATTATAATAGTCAAAAAGGAGAATATCTTTCTCTAACACCAGAAGCTATAAGTGAAGAGTATATTAAAAATTGTACTGAATATACGAATAATTTATTAGATGTATCAAATAATATAATTGTATTTGACTTATTAAATGAAGATAAATATAAAGAATCAGTCGAGTAGAAAGAGGTGCATAAAATGAAATTAAAAAAGAAAACAAAAATATTCTTAGTAATTCTATTTCTAATCTTAGTAGTAGTATTAGGATTTCTAGTATATAAAAACTTCTTCTCAAATAAAGAAGTAAAAGAAACAAAAGTAATCGCATCAATCGATGATTATGGATACAAACTAAAAGATAATAAGAATGCTACATATAAGAAGATGTTCGATGAATTAAAAGAAATCTTATTAGAAAAAGAAGTAGATTATGAAAAATATGCATCTAAAATATCAGAAATGTTTATATATGACTTCTATTCATTAGAAGATAAAGCAGCTAAAAATGATATTGGTGGAGTAGACTTCATTCATCCAGATGCTTTAGATAACTTCTTAGAAAATGCAGAAAATACTTATTATAAATATGTAGAAAGTAATATCTATGGAAATAGAACACAATCACTTCCAATGGTAGATGAAGTAACTATTTCTAAAGTAGAACCAACTAACTATATAATTGGAGAAACACCAGTAGAAGAAGCTTATGCAGTAACTGCTACATGGACATATACAAATGAGTCATTTAATGATTATCAAAAATCAGCTACTCTATATTTAGTAAGAGTAAAGAAAAATCTATATATAGTAGAATTAAAATAGTGGAGTAATCCACTTTTTTTTGTTGATTGAATAATTATAGTAATTTTGATAAAATTGATAATATAGGAATACTATGAGGAGATGATAAAATTGAGACGAAGAAAACGTAATAAATCAATTATATTTATCCTTATATTATTTATTAGTATTGGTTTCGCAGCCTTAACCGCAAACCTAAGTCTAAATTCAAATATTACATTTTTACCACAAAGCTTTAATATATATTTTGATAATCTACAAGTAAATCCAGAGTCAT
>JAUNMV010000068.1 GCA_030531695.1 Bacilli bacterium
CCCCCTGAAGACCTTGTCGTGAGACAAGGTCACTTTTTTTTGTTATAATCTTTTTATAGGAGTTGATATTATGAATAATAAGATTGTTCATACTAATATAAATAATATTGAAGGTAAACATAAAAGTGGTATTGATAAGTATGAATACGTTAAACATGAAGTTACTAAGAGAAGTGATTTTAGTCAATGTTATATTTGTTTTTATGAGATACCTCCTTTAAAGAGTGCTTATCCTAAACATTATCATAAATATAATACTGAGTCTTTTTATATTATTAGTGGTAATGGTGTTGTAGAAACTAAAGATAATAAATTAGATGTAAAAAGTGGAGATATACTTGTATTCCCTTGTGGTGAAGAAGGTACTCATAAAATTATTAATACATCTGATAGTGAAAAGTTAGTATATATAGATTTCGATACTACTAATTCTCCTGATATTATTAAATATGTTGATTCTGGTAAGATTGGAATTATTGAACATAATATATCTAGTTCTTTTTATAAAGAAGATAATCAAGTAGATTATTATGATGGAGAATAATATGAAGGATATTGATTATTATATAGATAAAGCTGTTGAAAAAATGAAAGACACTTATTTTTGGGCTGATAAGAGTATGTTTAGAAAAGAATATACTTATAATATTGAAAAAGAAAATGATAAGGATGTGTTTGTTTCCTATTATAAATGGTCTGATGGTTGGATTGATCGTAGTGTACATGATATAAGTGAAGAAGAATTTATAGATTTAATTATAAGTGATAATAGTAGGTGGGTAGAAAAGGGTAATCCTACTAAAGAGATATTTGATGTTCCATTTAAGAGTGGTACTGATGCTCATGGATGGAACCTTGAAATATATCAGTTTAGAACACATGAATTAGGTGGATATTCTTCTTATATACAAGCTGGAGATAGATATACAGGTGGTTCTAGAGAATTCTTTATTCCGAATAGTTATTTTGATGGTACTTATGATGAGTTTTTAGATAAATATTGTAAATTAGCTCCTGGTAATTTTTTTGGATTATATAAAGAAGATTTAAAAAATGTAGTTGAGCTTAAAGATTTTCTGGGTTTTTAAGTGTATAATTATAGAAGAATAGAGGTGTTTATATGACATTTGTATTATTACCTGTTTTATCTCTTATATATATTAGTATATTTTTACTATTATATTTCTTTAAGAAGAGAATGATTATATTTGAAAATAAAGTTGTTATTGTGATGATGATAGTTAATGCTATTGGATTATTATTAGAACTTGGTTGTTATGCAGTATTATGTTGGCTTAAGATACAAGATTCTTTTTTAGGTATGTTTATAATGAAATCTTATGTAGCTTATATTGCTGTATTTAACTGGTTACTTACTGGATATGTATTTCTTGTTACTAATGAGAATTATGGTAAGCCTGGATATGATTTAAGAAAATATTTCTATAAAATACTTTTATATTTTTTACCGGTAACTTTATTTTTAGTTGTGGCTTGTTATATTGCACCATTGTACTATAACAATACTTATGGTAAATATTATACCTATGGTTTTGCAGCTGATTGTTTAGCTTTGGTTACATCTATTGAAACACCTATATGGTTTATAAAATGTTTTTTATCTATTAGAAAAAGTGTGGATAAAGTATTTAGAAAAAGAATTTATTTAATACTTGCTAGTATAACTCTTGTATCAATAGCAGGTTTACTTACTCAAACAATTGATAAGAGTGTATTAATAATTACTACTTCAGAAACATTAATACTTGCAATAGTTTATTTAACAATTGATAATCCTGATGTTCGTTTAATTCATCAGTTAGAAGCAGCAAAAGATTCTGCTGAAAAAGCTAATAGAGCTAAATCTGATTTTCTTTCATCTATGTCTCATGAAATAAGAACTCCATTAAATGCAATAGTTGGTTTGAGTCAAGATATGATAAATCATAAAGAAGAAATTAAGCCAGAAATGATAGAAGATGCTGAGATAATATTTGAATCATCTCAAAAATTATTAGATATAGTTGGTAATATATTGAACATTAATAATATTGATAATAATGATTTAACTATTACGGAAGTTAATTATAATTTAAAAGAAGAAGCTGAAAAGATATATAATATTTCTAAATATAGAATAGGTGATAAAGATATTGATTTTAGATTAAATGTATCTCCAGATATTCCTTATGAATTATTAGGCGATAAAGATCATATTATTGAGATAATTAATAATTTATTAAGTAACGCGATTAAGTATACAGAAAAAGGATATGTTGATTTAAATATTGATTGTATTAATCAGAAATATATAACTAATTTAATAATTAGTGTTAAAGATACTGGTATTGGAATTAAAGAAGAAAATTTAGATAAAGTATTCGATAAATTTGAAAGATTAGATGTAGAAATTAATTCTGATATAGAAGGTACAGGATTAGGGTTATCTATTACTAAGAGTTTAGTTGAGATGATGAATGGTAGTATTACAGTACAATCTACTTTAGGTGAAGGATCTAACTTTGTAGTTAAGATACCTCAAAAGATTAGTAAATTAAAAGATGATTCTGTTGTTGAAGAAATAGACATATTATAAGTGATGATATTAGAAAAAAATAAGCGAGTAATACTCGCTTTTATTGTTTGGCTAATTGTAAGTAATCGTTTGCCAAATTAACTGATACTTTTGATGTATCTCTTTTCATTACTTGTAGATTACTATGTTTTCCTAGATAACTAAATACATGTTCTACATATTTGGCATCTCCTACATTTAAGAAGGCTCTATAATTAAGCCATGTGTTATTAGTAGGGTTTGATCTCATTGTATCTACATCTACATTTTCTAGATCTCCACAAGTATTTAATACTTTATTCATGTTTCCTGGACCCATATTATATGTTTGAATAGCTAGTGGGATATTATAATTACTATTTTCTATATATTCTCTTAGTATCATTGAACCTATTTGAATATTAGAATCGATATTATTTAATTTATCTTGTGTTACTGTGATATATTCCATCTGACCTGTTTCAAAATTATAGGCTTTTACTTGATTACCTACGTGTACAGCTTTTTCAATTTGCATTATTCCTGCAGCTGGCTGATTATCTCTTAAGTTATTATAGTGATCTCCAGATGATTCTTGTGCAGCCATTGCCATAAGTAAATTTTTATCTAATCCATAACGATTAGCATATTTTTCGAATATATCTTCATATCTTTTAGCATTTGTGATATTTTCTTTTGAACTTCTGTCTTCAAATGAATAGTGGAAAGCATCTTCAGAAAACATACTATCTAATGCTTGTTGTTTATCTTCTTGTACTTCTTCAACTACTTCTTCTTGTTTTTCTTCTAATTCTTCATGAGCAGGTGCTTCTATTTCTACATCTTCTGATAGAGTAGGAATATCTGTTTCTACCATTTCTACTATAGCTGGTTGACTAGTAGTATCTGATGCTTGTATTTCATTGTTTTTACCAATACCGTGAGAAGCAAGTACTGCGACAATTGAAGCAGCAACTACTACTTTTCCTAAAGTTGGATTCTTTTTTGATACTTTCATATTTTTTAATACTTTTCCAATTAGGTGGAAAGAATTGACTGTGGCATTTTTCATTAGACGAGTAGCGTTTTTTCTTACTATATATCTATTGTATGCTTGAGTTATTTTTCTTGCATCTTCTTTTCTTCTTATTGAGCCTTCGCAATCTATGTGGTAACCATTCTTTTGAGCTATTTGCATTAACTTTAATAAGTTCTTTTTATTACTTACTACTCTTTTTACATTCTTATCATAAATGTTTGCAGTAAATTTATCATTATCATCAAAATAAAACTCGATATAATTTCTCATAATTCACCTCACCCTTACTAATTAACTCTCATTTACATCTATTAGTGAGAATACTTCCTTATCATCATTTAATTCAACTATATTCATTACAACTCCAGTACCTACAACATTACCACCTAAATCAGTAATGGCTTTTTTTATAGCTTTCATAGTATTACCTGTTGCGTATATATCATCTATGATATAGAAATTTTTACCTTTATAAGAATCATTTACAAGTTTAGGTAACTCTAAAGTATCTTTTCCATATTCTTTTTCATAATCAAATTGGGAATCTACTGTAGTAGGTGGAAGTTTACCTTTTTTCCTTACTGGTAGTAATCCTATATTTAATTTATAAGCTATACTTGATGCGAACAAGAATCCTCTTGCTTCTGGTCCTACAACATAATCTACATTTTTATCTTTTAATTCTTTTACAAATTTATCTGTTATTTCCTTGAATGTTTCTTTTTGTAGTATTAGTGGTGTAATATCGATAAATTCTATTCCTTTAACAGGAAAATCTTTTTCTGTTCTAATATTAAGTTCACTTTTAAGTTTATTTTTTAATATCTTCATACTTCTACTCCTAACATATTATTTACAAATTCATTATAACATAATTATTATATTTACATAGAGTGATATAATTAAGATGGTGATATATATGATTGAAAAACTACAAGAACTTATAGATTCTAGTAATAATATAGTTGTATTTAGTGGAGCAGGAGTATCTACTTTAAGTGGTATAAAAGATTTTAGAAGTCCTGATGGTTTATATAGTAT
>JAUNMV010000017.1 GCA_030531695.1 Bacilli bacterium
ATAGGGATTTTTATTTAATCTCTTGATAATTATATTTTTTAATATATATAGAACATTATTAGTACTTTTTATTTTATATAGAGAAGATACTTTTATTAGATAATTTATTTTTTTTACTTTTAAATAATTATTATTAGATATAGATACTTCTCCATATACTTTGTATTTATCTCCTACTTTTAATTTATTTTCTAAAGAGATTTTTTCTTTATATGTTTTTATATAATAGGTACTTCTAATATTACTTGAATCTATTACTAGTTTATTTCCATCTATATGATAATTCTTTATAGTTATAATTGTAGGTATACTTATATCTTCTACTTGATAGTTTTTTTCAAATACTATTCTTATTACTGTGAGATAGATAGTTATTACTAGAATAATTATAAATATAGTATTATGTAGTAATATATTCCTTAATTTGAGCAAATAGATTGTCTCCTATACCAGATACTTTAGTAATATCTTCTATACTTATAAATGGACCATTACTATTTCTATATTCAATTATACTTTTAGCTTTAGCTTCTCCTACTCCTGGAAGAGTCATTAGTTCTTCTACTGTAGCATTATTAATAGATATTTTTCCTGTAGGAGTAGAACTACTATCTTTAGAAATACATGCATCATTATGTAGTGAGTTTTCATCTACTTGATTACAATAATCTATTACTTGATTTTCTATTTCTTTTGTCTTAGAAAAATCTTCTACTTGGGAGTTAGAATAAATTATTATTACCATTTCATCTACTATCTTCTTACTTAAATTAATTACTGTCGTATTAGAGTTTTCTGTTAGACCACCTGCGGCATTAATTACATCTATTACTCTACTACCTTCTTTTAACTTATATATCCCTGGAGTAATTACTTCTCCTTTTATATCTACTTCTAGATAGTTTATTATCTCCTTTTCTTTTTTCTTTTTCTTCTCTACTATAGTTTTTTTAGGAATAGTTTTCTTTTGGGTACTTAGATTATTTTTTATTATAAAGAATGTAGTAACACCTAATAATATAAAGATAATAACTCCTATGATAATCTGTTTTCTGTATCTATAATGAAATGTCATATAACACCTCCTATATAAATACTTGTATAAAAAAAGAAAAGTACTAAAACTTTTCTTAATATTTTTTTGTTTTCTTTAAGACATATGGATTATCATGAGTATCTTGTAGATATTCTGTTATCTTATTTATAAGAATATTTTCAAATTCTGCTGGAGATATATCTTTAGCTTTAGCTCCTGCGCTAGTTGGATTACCTCCACCTTGTACAGTTTCTATACTAGATAAAATATCAGCTACATCTATATCACTTTTACTTCTACCACTTATAGATATTATTTCATCATTAATATAACCAATTGAGAATGATGCATCTACTTTATATTGTAGTAATTTATCTGCTGCTTTAGCTAATTCTTCTCTTTTATATATAGATTTTGGTTCTTCTCTATTTAATACGAATGCTATATTTTTATTTTCTAAACTAGATGATGCGAATGTTCTAAAAATAGTATTTCTAAATACTAAGTTATTTATTTTTTTATCTTCTTCAAATTCTGATAAGAATAAATCATCTACTATATCACTTTGAGCACCTTTCTTTATTAAATATTTAGCGGCATTCATAGTATCTACACTAGTATTTTTTCTAAATCTACGTGTATCTAATACTATACCGCATAATAAATAATTTGCTGTTTTAGAATCTATATTAAGTTTTTTATAGGAAGAAAGTAAATTAGTTACTATTTCAGATGCACTAGATCTATTAATATCAATAAACTTATAATCTGTTTTTACTGTATCTTTAGTTTCCTTGTGGTGATCTATTATTAGTATATTTTTAAATTTATCTAAATCATCTTTTAATGATGTTAAATAATAGGGATTTACATCAGTCATTATTAATAGTGATTTCTTATTAACTAGACTTAGACATTCTTCATTATTAATAATTGAATATCTATTTTTATTATTCTCTACTATTTTTTTAACACCTGCTTCTAATTCTTTATCATCTACTACTATATAACTTTTCTTATTTAAACGAGTTAATAATACTTGTAGTCCTATAGCTGAACCAATGGCATCAAAGTCTGGTTCACTATGACCTATAATAAAAACATTAGAAGTATTTTCTAGCAACTTTTCTAATACTTTTCTTAATTTTGCATCACTAATCATACTTATCCCCTCTGAATTAGCCTATATTATAACATATTTTTAATAAAAAGAAAAATACTCCTATATGGAGTATTATAATACTTTATATTTTATTAACTCTTCTTCTACTTTAGTAGTTAAATCTTCTATTATTTTATTTGTAATAAATTGAGGTTTTATATCAACTTTTTCTTCATTTATTATCTTGTTTTTCCAATTACTTAGTAATTCTTTACTTATATTTCTAATATTATAAGTATTATTACTTTTACTTAGTATTTCTTTGGTATAAATAAAATCATTATTACTACTATAAGCTTTCATTTCTTCTAACATATATAGATGAGCTTCATGATCTACTTTATTTATACTTTTCATAGGAAGTGTTACATCTAAATAGAATGATTCATCATAGACAATATCTGTCATAATATGAGTTATATATCCTTTTATAAATGATTCATTATAATTATCTTTATTATCATTATAAAAATTAATTATATTAGATTTCCATATAGATAAATCTTTATCTCTTAGATGAGCATTCCATCTATCTTCTTTTGGAGCAAAACCTAAATAGTTTACTGAGTCTGGAGCAATTAATCCTAAATAGAAATCATAATTATCTAAATAATTATATTTACTTGATATTTTTCTACCTACTATTTCATGTATCCCGCTTGTTGGCATTTATGCATTCTCCCCTAATCTATTTTCTATATTTACTCTTTGAACTACTGTTAAAGCAGCAATTAAACAGATAGTGAAACTACCTCCATAACTCATAAATGGTAAAGGTACTCCTGTCATTGGGATTAATCCAAATAAACCTAAGAGATTTACTGCAATATGAACAAATATATAGAATGCTACACCGTAACACATAGTAGCTCCTATATTAGTTGGAGATTTTCTACCTATAATTAATATTCTCCATAGAATAAATAAATATAATAGTATTAAACCTATACCAGTAACTAAACCTAATTCTTCTATTATTATACAGAATATAAAGTCTGTATATGGTTCTGGTAGATATAAATATTTCTGAGTAGAATTACCTAAACCTACTCCTGTCAATCCACCATTATTAATAGCAATATATCCATTACATATTTGATTACCAGTAGTCAATAAATTATCACATGGATTACCAGCATTTAATCTTTCTTTTTGTCTATCAATCAAAATACTGTGACCAGTACTATTTAATAATAGAACTGCACATATTCCTCCAGCTACAGCTAAAAATAAAGTCTTAGCTTTAACTGAAAAAGGTATTGGTTGAGCAAAGAATATAGCCCCTACTATACAACCATATATGATCATTGTACCTAAGTCTGGCTCAATAAATATTAGAATTGCTGAAACTATACAAATAGCTATAGGAAAGAATATTTTTCCATACGTATTTAATTTACTTTTATTTCTATCATAATAATAAGCTAACCATATAATAGATACTACTTTCATAAATTCAGATGGTTGATAACTTACTGGTCCAAAGTCATACCAACTTCTGGAATTATTTCTTAAGACACCAAAAAATGGCAATAAAGCCTGTGTGGCCAGTATACCTAACATCAATAGACAGGATAATCTTCCATATCCTTTAGATGATATTGGTATCATAAATATAAATAATACTAAACCTACTGCTAGGAATATAGATTGCTTTATAAAAAATGCATATGGACTAGCGGCTTTTGACATATAAGCTGTAACATTAGATGCTGAAAAAACCATAATTAATCCAAATATGAATAAAATTATAGTAACTATTAATAAAGGTTTATCTAAATTTTTAATTATTTTTCGCATTTATGTCTCCCCTTATTATTTTTATAATAACACATTTTACATACTTTTTTAAACGTATTCTTTAATTATTAACAATTTTTACTTAATTTACATAAAATACTATAGATTAAGAAAAGGAGGTACATATATGTATTATTATGGTGGAGGAAATAATTGCTGCAGTGGTAATTATCAAACTCCTTATTATATGACTTATTCAAATAATAATAATTCTGGTTTTGCTATTATTTTAGTATTATTTATCTTACTAGTAATTGTTTTAGGTACTAGATGGGGTAATAATTAATAAATAGACGTAGAAATACGTCTTTTTTTTGACAAATAAGTGTTTATTTTGTATAATAAGCATGCGTTATGTGGGGTACTTTATAAAAGTGTGATAGAATAAAAAAGAAGTAAAGGATGAAGTTTATGTTAAGAATGAAAGATATTATAGATGAGAAAGATAAACGTCTTAGAACTGTATCTAAAGAAGTTCTATTTCCTCTATCTGAAAAAGATAAAGAAACTATTGGATTAATGATAGAATTTTTAAGAAATAGTCAAATACCAGAATTAAGTGAAAAATATGATTTACGTCCTGGTATGGGATTATCTGCTATACAATTAGGTATTGCGAAAAGATACTTTGTAGTAGTTGATGAAATTGAAGAAGGAAAATTTGAAACATATGTAATTATTAATCCTAAAATTATAAGTAATTCAATGGAAAAGATTTATGTTGAATTAGGTGAAGGTTGTTTAAGTGTTAATCGTGAAGTTGATGGAATAGTTCCTCGTTATGCAAGAGTAACAGTTGAAGGATATGACTTAGAAGGAAGAAAGATTCAAGTTAGAGCACGTGAAGAATTAGCTATCTGTTTCCAACATGAAATAGATCATTTAAATGGTATATTATTTATAGATCATATTGATCCAAAGAATCCATTTAAAGATAAAGAACTTTATAGAGCAATATAAAAAGACATTAAATAATGTCTTTTTTCTTTTATAATATTTCATCTCTATCTTCTAGTTTTACACTAACTAGTTTAGATACACCTGATTCTTGCATAGTTATACCATATAGAGTTTTAGCATATTCCATAGTCTTTTTCTTATGGGTAATTATTAAGAATTGAGTCTTATCTTTATAGTGATTTAAATACTTACCAAATTGTACTACGTTAGCTTCATCTAGAGCAGCTTCTACTTCGTCAAATAAACAGAAAGGTACTGTTCTAACATTAAGTATTGCGAATAGTAAACTAATTGCCGTAAGTGTTTTTTCTCCACCAGATAAAAGAGTTATTGTAGTTAGTTTCTTTCCTGGAGGAGAAGCTACTATATCTATACCTGTAGTTAACATATTAGATGGATCTGTTAATTTTAAATCAGCTGTTCCACCATTAAATAATTCTTTAAATACAGATTGGAATTCTATTCTTATAGCTTCATATGTCTTAGTAAATTCTTCTTCCATTACTCCATCCATTTCATTCATGATTTCTAGTAATGTATCTTCTGCACTTAATAAATCTTCTCTTTGATTCTTTAAGAACTCATATCTTGTATTTACTTTTTCATATTCTTCTATAGAAGCAAGATTAACCATACCTATTCTTTTAATATTAGATCTATAAGTATTTACTTTAATTCTAGCTTCATCTGGTTCTATATCTAATTTATAATCTTTCTTAGCTTTCTCATAAGTTAATTCATATTCTGTATTTAAAGTATTTAACATATTATCAATCTTTAAATCATTACGTGAAATACTTACATTTAACTCAGCTACTTGTTTTTCCAAATTACGTAGATTAGAATTCTTTAGTTTCTCTTTTGCTTGTTTTTCATCTATCTTTACTTTTAATTCTTCTATTTCTTTTGTTAAAGAATTAATTCTAATAATAATAGTTTCTTTTTCAGCACTCTTTTCATGATATAGAGAGATTAATTCTTGTTCTTTCTCTGATAAAGAATTATTACTCATAGAGTTTAGTGTTTCCCACTCTTTATTAGTATTTACTAATTCAGTATTTAAATTACTTAACTCAGTATTCTTAGAATCATATTTTTCTTTTATTTCTATTAATTCTTTAGATATATTAAATACTTCATCTTCTAATTTTCTTAATTCTTCATCTATTTCACTAGATTCTTTAGTTATAGTATTTATTTCTTGTAGTAATAATTCTTCTTTTTCTTCTGCATGTTTTAAATCTTGTTTAAGTGTAATAATACTATTTTGTTTATAGATAGATCCTCCTGACATAGATCCACCTACATTTACTACATCTCCATCTAAAGTTACTATCTTATATCTGTGATTAGTTCTATTAGCTATACGTGTGGCACTATCAATATCAGTTACTATTAATACTGTACCTAATTGATTTTCTATAATAGTTTTATATTTCTTATCATAACTTACTAAGTCACTTAATACTCCAATATAGTCATTATCATTACTTAATATATTAATAGTATTATTATCTACATAACGTGACTCTATTACTGTTAATGGGAAGAATGTAGCTCTACCTAAATGATTATCTTTTAAGAAATTAATTGCTTCTTTAGCACTTGCTTCATCACTTGTGATAACGAAGTTTTTATTAGCACTTATCGCAATATTTAAAGCTTTAACATACTTCTCTTCTGTAGATAAGATATTACCTATAGTATTATGTATTCCAGATAAAGAAGTGGCATTTAAAACACTTCTTACTGAATTAGGTATATCTCCTCCAGCATCTATTTCTCTTTTTAAACTATCTATTTTATGTCTTATAGATATAATATCTCTATCATGAGTAGAATAATCATTTGTAAGAATATTCTTTTTTTGTTTTAATTTATTAATTTCATTTAACAAATCATTATTTTTATCTTCTATTTTAGTCTTAGATGATGTTATTTCAGAAATATCTGTTTTTAGTATATTAATATTTCCTTCTATCTTAGATTTATTTTCTAGTACTTTTCTTATATCCTCTTGAACTTCAAAATCTGATTTTTCAGCTTTAGCTTTTTCTTTTAATAGATTCTTTTCTCCATTGATTCTTTCTACTTCTCCTGTAATAGTAAGAAGTTTTCTATTTAAATCAGTCTTTTCATTTTCTAATTTTTCTAATAATAAAGTATCTTCTAAATATTCAGCATCATTAGTAGAAGCTTCATTAGATAAAGACATTATTTCAGTATCTAATTTATCTTTCTTTAACTTATCTTGTTCTAGAGTAGAATTTATATTTTCTATATCATAAGCAAGTAATGCTACTTCGTATTTATCTAATCCATTTTTATTTTCTAAGTATTCTTTAGCTTTAATACTTTGTTCTCTTAATGGTTCTACTTGTAGCTCTAACTCTCCAATAATATCATTTACTCTATCTAGATTACTATGTGTTCTATCTAGTTTTCTTAAAGCTTCTTCTTTTCTTTTCTTATATTTTAAAATACCTGATGCTTCTTCAAATATTACACGTCTTTCTTGACTAGAAGAAGATAATATTCTATCTACTTCTCCTTGAGAAATAATATTAAATGATTCTTTACCCATACCAGTATCCATAAGTAAATCATTAATATCTTTTAGCCTACATCTTTCATTATTTAAAAAATATTCATTTTCTCCACTACGATATACTCTTCTTTTAATAGATATTTCTGTATAAGGGATATTTATAAAATGATCAGTATTATCAAATATTAATTCAACACTAGCAACATTTAGTGGATTTCTACTTTTACTACCTGAGAATATAACATCTGACATAGATCCTTCTCCACGAAGAGACTTAACTGATTGTTCTCCTAATACCCATCTAACGGCATCTACTACATTACTTTTACCAGATCCATTTGGACCTACAATACATGTAGTATCTCCATCTAGTTTTATATTTAATTTATCGGCAAAAGATTTAAATCCAGTTGCGACTATCTCTTTTAAGTACATATACTTCACCCTAATCATAAGTATACTATAAATATCTATATATATCAAAAGAAAAAGAGAGTTTTCACTCTCTTATTAATTATCTTTTCTTATTATTATATTTTTCTAAGAATTGTACTAGTGGATCTATATCACAATAGAAATAATCAATTCTATCCATATGAAATCCTCTTGGTAACTGACTATTATATCTTCCAATACATTTATTAGCTTCTTCTCTAGTAATATTACCATTAGATATATCACTATCTAACTTATTCTTATATGTATCCGTTAGATATTTATTAATATACTTATAGCTATTTATTGCCTTACTGATATCTTTTCTTGTTCCTTGTTCTTCATACTGATATAAGTCATCTGTTTCATCTATAAATTTAATTGTATCTTCTTTACTTGAATATTTACTTAAATCTTCTATTAAGCTAGCACAATCAGAATTTAAATAATACTTACTCATATTATTTTCACCAATTATTTCTTCTAGAGATTCTGTTATTTTATTTTCAAATGCATATACCTCAAATTTTCTTAAGAAGTTATTATTATCAAAATATCTTTGAGCTAATAATTCTGTATATCCTTCTGTAAGAGCTTCTCCCTTTATAGTTCCTCTATTCTTTATATAGTCTAATACCATAGTAGAAAAACCACAATTTATTATAACTAAGTTTTTATCTCTAGTTTTAGATGAACTAGCTAAATGAAATAATTCATGGTACACAACTTTTTCAATATCAATTTTTTTATTTAATCTTATTTCATTTTTTAACAAAGAATATTGACCTTGTAGATGTCTTTTTTTATTTAGTAATCTAATTATCTTAAATCCACATTTTTTTATTTTTAAATTATTAATATTAAAGTAAAAATTTTTTAATGACTCTTTAAGAAAATTTTCTTTAATTACATTTTCAAACTTATCTATATATTTAACAATACATTTATCTTTCATTTGAATTGAATAATTAATATCATCATTACCTTGTTCTCTAATATTAATTAAAGAATAATGTTTATTTATTTTATTATTAATTTTATCTTGATTAACATTTAGCTTTTTAACCATACTACCATTACCCCTCAAACGCCACATATTATATCATATTTCTTAATTTTATTCAACTAATAGTCTATTTAAGGAAGTAATTGTATAACCTTTTCCTTCTATATAATTAACTATATAATCTAATTCTTTTAAGATATCATTAGTAATATTTATTAATATAATTGATCCATTAGATATATTCTTTTTTATATTTATAGTCGGATTATTACTTAACACTATATTAGGTATAATAGTATGCATATTATGTCTTCTACAAATATCTAGTTTTTCTTTATCTTTTTCTTCTAAGATACAGAACTTATTTTTATTATTAGTAATACTATATAGATAATTACTATATTGAGATAAATTAATATCATTTAGATCATCTAAATAGAGTTCTATTTCATATTGTTTTAATGTAGAAATATATTCTTCATTAGAATCTAATAAATTACTATTTAATAAAATGGTACCTGATAGGTGTTCAGTATTTAGATAATTTGTTATTATTTTTAAATCAGATATATCTTCAATATAAAATATTAATGATACTTTCTTTATACTTTTATTTCCACTAACTATATACTTATCATAATTATTGTCTATAGATATGTTAGGTTTTTCTTTCTTTATAGTTATAAAAGATTCATTAAAAGCTCCATATTTTTTCATTTTAGAGTAAGATATATTTTTATCTATAATTTTTCCACTTACTCCTGGAATAATTGTATCTTCTTTTATATAAGCATCTTGTGGTTTTACTTCATACTTATCTTTTACTTTATTAATATTATCCATAATTGGATCAATATTTTTAACTATTTCTTTAGATTTGCTTATAAATATAAAACTAAATATCATTAAAGATATCGTGATTATAATACTTATTATTTTATTTTTCATTACCTCACCTATTTAAGTATATGAAGATGATTATTTTTATAAACAAAAAAACGTACCTAAGTACGTTTTAATTATTCTTCTGAAGTAGTTTCTTCTGGTTCTTCTTCAACTGGTTTACTTTCAGGTTTCTTTTTCTTTGGAAGAGCTTCTTTTCTTGAGAAGTTTAATCTTCCTTTTTTATCAGTACCTAAACATTTAACAATAATTTCATCACCTAATGAAACTACGTCTTCTGTTTTTTCTACTCTTTCATCAGATAATTGAGAAATATGTACTAAACCTTCACATCCAGGCCATACTTGTACGAAGCATCCGAAGTCTTCTATTTTAACAACTTTAGCTTCATAGATTTTTCCTTCTTCTACTTCACGAGTAATATTTTCAATCATCTCACGAGTTTTATTAATAATATCTTTATCAGAGTGATAGATAATTACTCTACCATCATCTTCTAATTCTACTTTAACTGCATTTACATTTGTTACTTCTGTAACATTAGATGCTTCACAAATGATCTTAGTAATCATTTCTCCACCCTTACCAATTACATCTTTAATCTTAGCAGGGTTAATCATAAATGTTTCCATTTTTGGAGCATACTTAGAAACTTCTTTACGAGGTTCTGGTATTTGTGCTTCTATTACATCAAGTATTTGCATACGAGCTTTTTTAGCTTGAGCTAAAGCTTCTTCTAAGATGTTTCTTGTAATACCACTTATCTTAATATCCATTTGAAGTGCAGTGATACCTGTACGAGTACCAGCTACTTTAAAGTCCATATCTCCTAAGTGATCTTCCATACCTTGAATATCTGTTAGAATTGTATAATCTTCTCCGTGAGTTATAAGACCCATAGCGATACCAGCAACTGGAGCTTTAATTGGAACTCCTGCAGCCATAAGTGACATACATCCAGCACAAATACTTGCTTGTGAAGATGAACCATTAGATTCAAGAATTTCTGATACTACACGAATTGTATATGGGAATTCTTCTTCTGATGGGATAACTTGAGCTAATGCCTTTTCTCCTAAAGCTCCGTGACCAATTTCTCTTCTTCCTGGAGCACCATATCTTCCTGTTTCTCCTACTGAAAATTGAGGGAAGTTATAATGTAACATAAATCTCTTTTGATCTTCTAATCCTAGACCATCAATTATTTGATGTTCATTTAAAGCTCCTAATGTAGTAGTTGAAAGTGATTGAGTTTGTCCTCTTGTGAATAATGCAGAACCATGAACTCTAGGTAATAAATCTATATCAGTAGATAATGGTCTAATTTCATCCATAGCTCTACCATCAGCTCTAATACCTTCTTTAACAACGATATTTCTGAATAATTCATATTCAATATCAGACATTACCATACTTACTTTTACAAGTAATTCTTTTAATTCTTGATCTTTTAATGTATCTTCATTTTCTTTTGTATATAAGTCAAGTACTTCTTCTTTTAATGCATCGATTGTTGCATATTTTTCTAATTTATCTTTAATACGTAATGCTTTATCCATTCTTTCAGTAACTAATTCTTTAACTCTAGTTACTATTTCTTCTTCTGGTACTAAAGTTTCGTATTCCATTTTTTCAACGCCGATTTCTTTAATAATCTCCTCTTGGAAACTAATAAGTTCTTTTACTGCGTCATGTCCAAACATTAAAGCTTCTAACATAACATCTTCTGGTACTTGTTTAGCTGATGATTCAACCATATTGATTGCATCTTTTGTACCAGCAACTGTTAAGTCTAAATCTGATACTTCTAATTGTTCTGGTGTTGGGTTAATTACGAATTCTCCATTTACTCTACCTACTTTTACTCCAGCAATTGGTCCATTGAATGGAATCTTAGAGATAGATACTGCAAGAGATGAAGCAAACATTGCAGTCAACTCTGGAGAGCATTCTTGATCTACTGATAAAACTGTTGAAATAATTTGTACTTCATTTTTAAATCCTTCTGGGAATAATGGACGCATAGGTCTATCAATCATACGAGCTGCTAATGTAGCTGCTTCACTTGCACGACCTTCACGTTTTATAAATCCTCCTGGAATCTTACCTACTGAATATAATTTTTCTTGATAATTGACAGTTAATGGGAAAAAGTCTGATAGTAAGTTAACTGTTTTAGATACTACTGCTGCAGTTAAGATTACTGTATCATTATATCTTACAAGTACAGCACCATCTGCTTGTTTAGCAAGTTCTCCATGTTCTACTATTAACTTTCTTCCATGAAAATCAAATTCAAAAACTTTCTTTTCCATAAACTACTTCCTTTCCTTGAAAAAAAAGAGACACCAAAATGAAGTGTCTACTTTCTTAAACCTAATTTTTTGATTACTTCACGATAACTTTGAATATCTTTCTTAGCTAAGTATTGTAACATATTTCTACGTTGTCCAACTTTCTTTAAAAGACCTCTGTTTGAATGATAATCGTGTTTGTGTACTTTTAAGTGCTCAGTTAAATCGTTAATTTCTTTAGTTAAAATTGCGATTTGTACTTCAGCAGAACCAGTATCTTTTTCACTCTTAGCGAATTCTTTAATGATGCTAGCTTTTTCTTCTTTTGTTAATGCCATTATTAACACTTCCTTTCTTGTATTATATTCACCTAAACTAAGCGAGAGTCGGAAAATCTCTCTCCTGGAAAAGGTAATCAAGTGTATTATACTAGATATTTATTTATTTTGCAAGTATTTAATTTCCTACATAAGTAATTCTAGCGTAACCATGACCTGTTTTAGCATAATTACTAGTAGGTGTATCACTTACATTAGTAGTACTTCTAGTTTTAATATGAGTCTCATCTGCTTCATTCTCAGAAGATTGACAGTTATAACAATACATTATTTTATTAGTAAGATTAGTATTTCCTATATAACCAGAACCTCCACCACCTGCTGAAGCAGTTGAATAACCACAGCCGCCACCATAGAGTCCACCTCCACCAGCAGAAGCATTTGGACTACCATAAGAACAACCAACACCAAATTTTCCATTTGTTAAATCACGAGCACTTTTTCCACCAGTAGTTTGACTACCACCAAGACCTTTTCCCATATCATATGATGCATCATTAGGAAGTCCATCACCATCACTTCCAATATATCCTCCAGCTGATCCACCATTCCTTATTGATGTATTAAGATGATAACCGGCTCCTCCTCCTCCACCAGCAACTATTATAATATTAGTTGAAGAATAATAAGTATTACTTATAAGTGTTCCTTTATAACTACTTAAGTCTTTTAGCACTCCTGAAACAAGAGCTATATGAGTTGCACCTCCACCCCCTGTTCTAATATCGTTATAAGAACTTTGAGATGTACCTCCACCATTATATCCACCTTGAAATACATCATAAAGAAACTGATTATAAGAATTTCTACCAGATGAACCAACATTAACAAAAACACTAGAATCTTTAGTTAAATTTATCGTACCTACAGAGTATCCTCCATAGCCTCCTAAATAATCAATACTATTATAAGAAATACTTCCTCCTTGTGCTCCCCATACCTCTAGTTTATATGTACCTGTTTTTGGTACTACAAAAGTATCTTCTTCTCCTTTAGAGTCAAAGTTCCATACTTTAGAATTATAAGTAGAAGAATGTGTATCTGTTTTTACATAGTTTACTTTAAAGAATAAATTTAAGTCACTTAATTGTGTATAACTATTTAAATCATATTTATATTCTACTCTTATTTTTATTCTTTCCTTTTGTCCTGCTCTTAGTAAATCTCCATTAGTAATGGTTCTATCAGAAAAGTAAGTTACATCATAATTTAAATTAGTTAGATAATTACCTGTAAGAGTTGTCTTCATTGTAGAGTCAAGTGTTGCATCCATTGTACCAGCATTTACTACATCTACGTAGAATTCATAATAATCTCCAGGACGAGTTAAACTAACAGTAAAAGTAACTGTATCTTTACTATTATTTATAGTAGGTATAGGAGCATCAGTACTATCTTCTTCTACTACTATATTATCTAGATGTACATCCCATGTATTTTCTCTAAAAGCAATAGTACCGGTAATATCTAAATTAGCTGTAAGGTAAGCAAATCCAACACTTAAAAACAATATTAAAACAACTATAATTAGCTTATATTGTCTTCTCATTTGCTTCACCTCTATTCTCTTCTAAGTTTACCAAATTATACACTTTTTAACAAGATACACAGCTTGTATATTATTATAAATTGTGATACATTTTATATGGTGATTATATGATAGATTCAATAAAACAAGATATGAAGCTTATATATAAAAGATTTGGTAAGATTATTAAGATACTATTAATATTTATGTTATTCTACTATGTAAATTATTCTGTATATATAGTAATGGGATTATTAAATATATCTAAAGCAGATTTAAATGGTCCTGCGATAGTTATTTTAAATACCTTTACAGATATAATTCTAATGGCTCTGTTATTTATTATTTATCGAAAAGATTTAATAAAAGATTGGGATAAATTCAGAGCTAATCCAATAGATAATTTAGATTCAGGTATTAAATATTGGTTTGTAGGTCTTCTTGGTATGATATCTTTTAATGTAATTATAAATTTACTATTTACTACAGGTGGTCCTGGAAATGAAAAAACAGTACAAAGTATGATTTCTAATCTCCCTTGGATGATGCTTATAGATGCAGGATTAATTGGTCCATTTATAGAAGAAATAGTATTTAGAAAAACTTTTAAAGATGCGACTAAGAATAAATGGTTATTCATAATATTATCTAGTTTAGTATTTGGTGGTTTACATGTAACTTCTAATATAGTTAATTGGTATGATGCCTTATATATTTTACCTTATAGTTGTTTAGGATTATCATTCGCATTATCTTATAATGAGACTGATACTATATTTACTTCTATGATTATGCATATGGTTCATAATACTGTACTTATTCTATCTTCTATAATGTTATTAGGATTTATAATATAAAAAAGAGGTTTAGTTCTTTTCTAAACCTCTTTTTATTTTACTATCAACTATTGTTACTAATAAGCATTCTACTGCTTGGATAATTAATGTTATAAAATATCCTGTCCAATATGTATTTGTTACTAGTACACTTAAATTTATTAATGTATAGAACATATAGAATATTACTAATGAAAACATATAATTTAAATATATTAGTACTGGTGGTTGTTTTGTATTATTTAGTAAGAATACATAGATGTATAGATTAATCATTTGAGATATTAAATATCCACTTACTTCTCCACCTATAGCTAAGAAGTTTACTGGTCTACCTAATCCATATCCTATTCCATATGTGAATAATACAAAAGCTACTGTAGATAGACATATTGCGGATACGCCTTTTGTGTAATTATATTTTTTAGTAATATAGTTAGTTAATAAATATATTATTGGTAATACAAATATAGAGAATGTTATATGAGTATCTCTTATTGTAAAAGTATAATTCTTTAAAGCTCCTCCTAATATTACTACTGTACTTAGTAAAAGTATATATAACCAGCTATCATCTGGTTCCTTTTTCTTTTTAAATAAATTCATATTATTACCCTTCCATTCTATAGATATTATATATTATTTTTTTTGATAATTAAAGATTGTATTTTATGAAAAATTTATTTTACATGTTATAATGATATAGTAGGATGTGATGATATGAGTACAGTAGAAAATTATATTCTAAGTAGTAATAGAGGTCCTATTTTTAATTATCCTAATGATATGAATAATAGATATGCAAATATAGATTTTCAAGCTGCTAGTATTGATGATGCTAGTGATATTATTAATACTACTCTAAATAACATATCATCATTAGTTCCTGATTTAGAGTCTATTAAGAATCAAGTTATTGAATTATCTGATATTTGGAATAATTTTATGAAATTAGATGATAAAGGACTTGAATGTGTATTTTTAGATGATTTAAATAAAGATATGAGTTGTGTATCTGATTCTATTGATAGTGGTAAAACAGAATGTAATAGTTTATTAGATCAATTTTCTACTACTATTAATGAGATTAATTCTTATATTAAGATATTAAATGAAAATTATAATACCTATAATAAATTAAGTAATGATAGAAATGATTATTTTAAGAAGATGAGAGATTCTTCTCTTACTAGTGAACAAAGAGAATACTATACTAATCAATATCGTGATGTTTGTAATAAGTTAAGTAATTATGTTGAACTTAAAAACTTTGATGATTTAGGAAGGTGGGTGAAAAAGATATGAGTTTATCATTCTTAAATAACCACGCTTCTGTTCATGCGGAATTAGATAAATATGAAGATGGTCTTTCTAAATATGAAGAGATAAAAAGAAGGTTAGATATTTTAATTGAAAATTTTAAGAATGCTAAAGAAATAGAAGTACAAAATGCTAGTTTTTTGTATGACGGAACTTATGCAAGTACTATAGGTACTATAAAAACTTCTTTAGATAATCTTAAGATAAAACTAGAAGATAGTGCCAAAATAGCTAAAAGACAAAAAGAAATTGCAGAATTAATTGATAAAGGAAAAATTCATAGTGGATTAGCTGTATTATTATTAAAAAGATTAAGTTTAGCTTATTCTCAAAAACATAAGAATAAATATAAATTAGGTACTACTCCTGATGATAATGTTAATTATACTAATATTTATAAAGAAAATTATACTCCTCAGGGATTGATTGTTATAGGGGATCAAGTATTAATAACTGCTTATTCTAAAGATAAAAAGAATTCTAAAATATATGTTTATAATACTAATAATCCTAATAAGAATTATTCTGTATTATTAGATAATAATTCACATTTAGGTGGAATTACTTATGATGAGGAAAATCATGTATTGCTAATTACTGGTGCTAAAGGTCATGTTAATGCATATAGTTTAGATGCAATAAATAACGCTTCTTTAACTGCTAAAAAGAATGAAGTATTGGATATTGCAGATAATCAAAATTTTAAATTAAATTCTACTATTAATATGAATTATAATATGATGGATAGTGGTAAGACTACTACTGGTTATAATGCAGCTACTGTATATTATGATAATAAAGATAAGAAGATGTATATAGCTCAATTTTCTAATGATGGTAAGATGGTTACTGGTGACGTTAAGTTTGATAAAGCTACTGGTACTTATTCTTTAGAGAATGCTTCTACTTCTAATATTGATAGTAGTATTCAAGGTATTAGTACATATCATAAAGATGATAAAACTTATTTAGTGGAATCTAGATCATATGGTGCCAATAAATCTCATATTACTGTTAGAGATATAAGTAATGGAGTTGATAATAGTACTGTTGTTGGTTCTAAGAATTTAGGTCATGAATATTCTGAAGCTATTCATGTAGATGATAATGGTAAAGCTTTGGTTCTATATGAAGGTGGTAAATTTGGTCAATATGAAAATACTGAAATGGTAGATATTAATGATCTTATCAAAAATGGTAATGGTAAGGCAGCTAAATTAAATGTTGAGACTAAGTATGATAAAGGATATGAAACAAAAGAAGGATACGATATTTATTCATAAAAAAAATTCAGATTTATTTATCTGAATTTTTTTCTTTATTTAAATTTTCTATAATACTTTCTATATGATTACCATACTCTATTGATGTATCAAAGATAAACTTTAATTCAGGAGTGTGTCTTACTTCTACTCTTTTAGCAAGTTCTGTTCTAATAAATGGAGCTGCTTTAGCTAGCTTTTCACTTATTAGTTCTTTTTTTGATTCATCAAGTACTGTGTAATATACTTTTGAGAAGCTTAAGTCACTAGTTGTTTCTACTCCTGTTATTGTAACAAATTTTAAATCTTCGTCTTTTACTTCTCTTAGCATTATTATACTAATTACTTCTTGAATAGAATGGTTTAATCTTTCTATTTTTATATTTGGCATGGAATCCTCCTATATTATCTTTTTATTTCTACTAAATCGTAAACTTCAATAATATCTTTTTCTTTATAATCTTGACAGTTTTCTAGAGTTAATCCACAGTCCATATCTTTCTTAACTTCTTTAACTTGATCTTTTTCATGTTGAAGAGTTTTAATTGAACCATTATATACAACTATTCCATCTCTTATAATTCTTGCTTTTTCTCCATTCTTAACTGTTCCAGTTAATACGTGACATCCCGCAATTAAACCTACTTTTGAGAATTTGAATATTTGTCTTATTTCTAATGTACCTTGTACTTTTTCTTCATACTCTGGCTCTAACATACCTTTCATAGCAGCTTCCATTTCTTCTACTGCTTTATAGATAATGTCATAATTCTTAATAGTAATTCCATATTGTTTTGCAGTATCTTGTGTTTTATTATCAGCTCTTACATTAAATCCGATAATTATTGCATCTGATGCTGAAGCAAGTACGATATCACTTTCAGTGATAGCACCAACTGCTCCTCTTATAACAGATACTTTTACACCTTCTACATCTATTTTTTCTAAAGCATTTTTAACTGCTTCTAATGAACCATTTACATCTGCTTTTAGAACTACTTTTATTTCTTTAACTCCTTCTTGAATTCTTCCGAATAAGTCTTCTAAACTCATACCACTTAAGTTAGATGCTTCTTCTTTAGAACGAAGTTGTCTTTCTGTTGCGATTTGTTTAGCTTGTTTTTCTGATTCAAAAGCCATGAATTTATCTCCAGCACTAGGTACTTCTGATAATCCTGTTACTTCTACTGGAGTTGATGGAGATGCTTCTACAATATTTACTCCTAAATCATTTTTAAGAGTTCTTACTTTACCATAGAAGTTACCAACAACTATTGGATCTCCAATACGTAATGTACCATTTTGGATAAGTAGAGTTGCAGTTGAACCAGTTTTTTCATCTTTCTTAGCTTCTATCACTGCACCACTTGCATATCTATTTGGATTTGCTTTTAACTCTTGCATTTCAGATATTAATAATACGCTTTCAAGTAATTCTGGAACACCTTGTCCAGTCTTAGCAGAAATCTTAGCTGTAACAACATCTCCACCCCATTCTTCTGGAGTAAGACCATTTTCTACTAATCCCGTCATTATTCTTTCAATATTTGCTTCTGGTTTATCGATCTTATTAATTGCAACTATAATTGGTACTCCAGCAGCTTTAGCATGATCTATTGCTTCTTTAGTTTGTGGCATTACACCATCATCTGCAGCTACTATAATAATAACTATATCTGTTATTGAAGCACCTCTTGCACGCATTTCTGTAAATGCAGCATGTCCTGGAGTATCGATAAATGTAATATTCTTTCCATTACATTTAACTGAATAAGCACCAATTGCTTGAGTGATTCCTCCAGCTTCACCAGCTACTACACTAGACTTTCTAATATAATCTAGTAATGTAGTTTTACCATGATCAACGTGACCCATAATAGTAACTACTGGTGGTCTTTCAATTAAGTCTTCTTCTCTATCTTCGATTTCTAAATTTTCAAAGTTAGAAATATCAGCAGATTCTTCTTTCTTTAATACTTTATTATAGTCAGTAACTAATACTGATGCAGTATCAAAGTCAACTGTTTGATTAATATTTGCCATTACTCCTAACATCATTAATTTCTTAACTATTTCTACAGGAGCAACTTCTAGAGCAGTAGCTATTTCAGTTACTGTCATACCTTCTTTATAAAGAATAACATTTTCATCTTGTACAGCTTCATTACTTTGTAGTTTTTCACGATGCTTGTACATTTTCTTTCTTTCTTTTAAGAAGTTTTTATTATTTACTTTATTTGCATTATTTACTTCAGTTTTCTTATTATTTTTTGGTTTTACTTTTTCAAATGATGTAGAGTTTTCTAAATCAAATTTAGTATTTTGTGCTAAAGCTTCTGCTTTATCTTCTACATCTTCATCATCTTCATAATCATCATATTCATCAGATGAGTTATCTTCTTCATTAGATAAATCACCTGCAGCATTATCAAGTAATGTTATTTGTGTGTCATCTAAAGTAGTAGTTTCGTCTTCGTAGTCGATACCTTCTCTATCACATAGTGCTAGGACTTGTTCTACTGTTAAGTTCATATCCTCTGCATACTCTTTTATAGTCATCATAAAGACTTCACCTCACTTTTCTTATTTTTCTATAGCTTTTCTGATTTCTTCATAGACGCTATCATCTATTTTGATTTCTAGTTTCTTTTCTAAAACTTTTCCTTTAATGGCTTTTTCTAATACTTCAAGGTCTTTTTTAATATATGCACCTCTGCCATTAACTTTTCCAGTTTCATCAACTAGAACTTCGCCTTCTTTAGTTCTTACAATTCTTAATAATTCTTGTTTAGGTAATTGTTCTTTTGTAATTATGCAAGTTCTTAGGGGTATTCTTCTTTGTTTCATTTATAACACCTCTTATCTAAAATTAATACCTGCTTCTCTAGCTTGTTCACTAGTTTTAATATCAATTTTATAGTCTGTTAATTTAGCAGCAAGACGAGCATTTTGTCCTTTTTTACCGATTGCTAATGAGAAGTTATCTCCATCAGCTATAACCATAGATTCTCTCTTCTTTGGATCAGTAATAGCTACTGTTAATTCTTTTGCTGGTGATAATGCATTTTCAATAAATACAGCAGGATCTGCATCATATTTAACTACATCTAATTTTTCACCATGAAGTTCTTCAATTATTCTAGAAATTCTTGATCCTTTTTCACCGATACATGCTCCGATTGGATCAACTGATGCATTTTCTGAATAAACAGCAACTTTACTTCTATTACCAGCATCTCTTGCTACTGAGTAAATCATTACTGTACCATCATTAATTTCTGGAATTTCTAATTCAAATAATCTCTTAACAAAATTATAGTGAGTTCTACTTAATAGAATAGTCATATTCTTATTTTCTTTTTTCTTCTTATCTTTATTTTCTTCAGTTGCTTTATTTTCTCCTGGGAAAATAATCTTAGAAACATAAACTTTAATTTGAGAACCCATCTCAATCTTTTCTCCTGGGATAATATCTTTCTTAGGTAAGATACCATTAGTTCTTCCTAAATCAATGAAATAGTTATCAGTATCTTCTAATGCTACTGTACCTATTAATAATTCATCTTGTTTATCCCCAAATTCATCCATGATTGATTTTCTTTCAGCTTCACGGATTTTTTGAATAACTACTTGTTTTGCAGTTGAAGTTGCAGTATGTCCGAAATCTTTTGGAGTAACTTCTGTATCAATAGTATCTCCGATTTCTAAAGTCTTATCTAATTTTTTAGCATCACTAACTTTAATTTCTATTTCTGGATTGAAGTATTGATATGCTGGAGTTTCTTCTTCTCCTTCTACTTCATCTTCTTCATCTTCATCTGTATAGTTTTCAAATAAATAATCTTCATATTCTTCTTTTGTCATCTTATCATCTGGTACAACTGTTAAGAATGAATAAACTTTAATCTCACCAGTTTGTCTATCAAATAATACTTTAACATTAGTCTTAGAATTGAAGTTTTTCTTATAAGCAGAAGTTAGTGCTAATTCCATAGCTTCATATACTACTTCTGGATCAATATCTTTTTCTTTTACGATATTATCTAATGCTTTTTTAAATTCTTTAGCGTTCATCACTTATTTCACCTTTCTCTTTTGAATAGATATCTAATTCATCGATATCTCCTAATACTTCTTCATGATTATCCATGATTTTGTTTATAATTCTTGATGCTTCAGTAATCTTATTAAGATTGATTACTTCTTCACTATCTAGAACTATATTAAATAATTTCTTGCCTTCTTCTGTAGATACAAATGCATCATCTACAAAGACATTTAAAGATTCAATTTCCTTATCTACAAGTTCTCTTACTTGCTCTTTCAAAAGAATCACCTCCTAAACAACAAGGAGTGGAACATATGGTCCCACTCCTTTCTGCATTTAATTATAACACAATTTTCTTATTTTACAAAGGAAAAATTGTATTATTTAGATAAACTTTTACTATTTTCATAGTTTTTTATTGTTTCTAACTCATTTTTATCAATAAAGTTAGGCATTTTTAGACTATCACTCATTACATAGTAAGTACCATTTTTTCTAATAATAGCTTCTCTATTTAAGTTATATATAGTTTCTGTAGTAGTACTATATTTACTTGCTAGATCATAAATACTATTATTTTTAACAGATACTGTACTAGTATAGTATTCTATATCTGCTTTTTGTACTTCATAAGGTAACTTGATAGTTTTATTATAATAAATAGTGTCATCTTCTAAATTATTTACCTCTTTAATTCTTTCTACAGGTGTACCTGTCTTAATTGATAAATCATATAAGGTATCACCTTTTTCTACTTCGTAATTTCTTATTAACTCATAGTTTAATATATCTTCATTTATTTCTGTTACTTCTTGTTGTAATGGTACTTCTTTTGGTGATTCATCTTTAGCTTTATTAACAGCATTAAATGTAATTATTACTGCACTTAAAGCCCATAATACTATAGCTGTTCTCATTACATAGTTATTCTTTTTGAAATTTTCGAAGAAAACATTTATTTTTGTTGCTTTATTTGGTCTTTTTGTTTGTTTTGGTTGTTCTTCCTTTTTAGCTTCTTTTTGTTTAACTATGTAAGAATCATACATTTTTCTAAATTCTTGATATCTTATTTCTTCTTCATGCTTTTTATAATATTTATAATATCTAGTTAATATATCTTGTCTTTTTAAAATATCATATGCTTCTTGTATCTTCTTAAATTCTGTATCATCACCAGTACCATTTACGTCTGGATGAGTTATCTTTGCTAATCTTTTATAAACCTTTTTAATTATTGTTAAATCATCTGTTGGATCTATACCTAAAATAGAGTAATAATCAACGAACCCCTTATCCATAAAAAATCCCCCTTTTTTTAAGACTTGCTAATTATACCATATTTTATATAAAAAGTCAAAAAAAGGCTATTTCTAGCCTTAAAAATTCTTCCATACTTTTAGTTCATTACCATCTACTTCATAAATTCCTAATAGTTTATCTTTTTTATTTTTAAATATTATTTTATCTATTACATTGTAATTATTATCTACTCTTTGACCATTAGATATCTTTTTTTCTAATATCTTATCTACTACTTGTATTGGATAATCTAATACGTATTCTATACTTAGTAATTTATAATTACCTTCTTCTATTTCTTCTAGAGTAGAAGCTTCCTCTATATTAATAGATGCTTGTGAAGTTCTAGTTAGAGTCTTCATAGTAGCATGACATCCTAATTCTTCTCCAATATCATCTATTAAACTTCTAATATATGTACCTTTAGATACTGTAGTTTTTATTCTAAACTCATTATCTTTTCTATCTAATATTTCTAAGCTTTCTATTGTTACTTCTTTTTTAGGTAATTCTACACTTTCATTATTTCTCGCATATTCATATAGTTTTTTGCCTTTTACTTTTACAGCTGAATATATAGGTACTTCTTGCATATAAGTCTTTTTAAAACTATTAATAACTTCATCTAAATTAGAGATATCTATATCTTCACTTTTATCTATAACTTTACCAGTAATATCTCTTGTATCTGTTCTTATACCTAATAATACATCAGCAATATATTCTTTATTCTTAGATGTAACTAATTCAACTACTTTAGTAGCTTTACCTATCGCAACTATTAATACTCCTTCTGCTAAAGGATCTAATGTACCTGTATGACCTACTCTTTTTATTCCAAATAAATGACTTATTTCATTTACTACATCAAATGAAGTCATACCCTTCTTTTTATTTACCGCAATTAATCCACTAAAATTATTTACATACTCTTCTAAAGTTAAGTTATTTTCATATATTATACTTGCTACAAATTTACCTACATATCTAATATGCCATGGTTCATATGAGTAACCAGTAATACTCTTTTTATCTTCTGGATATCTTAAAATAAACCCATAATTTTTTAAGTATTTTTCAACTGTTTTATAATATTCTAAATCTTTATAAACTTTAGGATCATCACTAGGATATGCACCATCTACTTTTATATAGAAATCAATTGCTAAACCTGTATGATGCTCTGAACAAGATGGTGGTGCAACATACTCATCACAATATTCCTTACCATATTTATCCATATAATAATCTTGTATTTTTTCTTGCTCTTCTATACTTCTATATGCTGATGCTATACCTATTTCTAACTCTATTGAATTTAGAAATTTTTGTAGTTTTAAGAAGTTATCATAAGCTTCTTTTTCTACTTGTATATCTTCATCATAAATATTTTTTACATCTACAAGTTCTATTTTCTTTAAATAATTATTTTTTATTGGATTATCTTTATTTACTAAAATTGTTCTTGTCATAAATATACCTCATACTAATTATAAGCAAAATAAAAGATAAAAGCTATTTAACTTTTATCTTTTTATTACTACTTTACTATTTATTACTCTTTATATATTTACTAAATAAAGTTACGTAGATTCCTAATCCTAAACATAGTGATATGAATCCTACTAATCCACCGATAATTGGTATCATTTTTAATACGTAGATTGCTAGTAATGTAATTGTAAATTGTAAGTATTCATTTTTAATCTTATCTTTTAATAACCAACTTCCAAAGAAATAAGTTGTAGCTGTTAATGATAAGTAGATTAAAATACCATATAATAATAAACTAATAATACTTATTGGTAATCCAATAACTGTAATTAATAAGATAACTGCTGCTACTGGTAATCCTACTAAGAATGCAAATCCAAATAATCCAGTTTTAACAAGATTTCCTGCATCTTTATCAATCTTCTTAATATCTTTAAATACTTTTTTATTTAATGCCATTAATAATAATGATATAGCTAACATAGATAAATATGACATTATTTTAGATGTTATTTCAGCAACGATAAGTGCTACTGGACTTACTTCTACTTCTACATCAGCATTTTCTGATGGTTTATAAGTCTTAGTAGATTCTACTGAAGCACTCTTATCAATATCAATATCAGCATTTTCATTATAAGTAAGTTTACCTGTAATTACAGCATTTTCTCCGATAGTTATTTTTTCTGCTGATAGATTAACATCTCCATCAATTGTTGAATTGATTGTAATATTTTCTCCTGCTGCATATAAATTACGACTAATATTTGAATTAATTGTAATTGTCTCTGCTACTGCATATAAATCTCTAATATCTGAATCAATTACTTTTATTAAAGATCCTGCTACAAATGCATCTTTAGAAGTAACATTAGTTAATGTAACTATATTACCTGCTACAAATGCATAGTCTTGTGTACTAGAAACGTTTACTACATTTCCAGCAATAAAGTTTAAGCCATCTACTGTAGAAGATACATCTACATTGTTTCCAGCTACAAATGATGTAGTATTAATCTCTTTTTTAACAGATACTGTTTCATCTGCATAAAAAGCTTTATCTGTTTTAGCATATACATTAATACTAGCAATTGCGATTAAAGCTATTAATATCGCATAAATTTTCTTTTTCATAATACCTTCCTTTCTTATAAATATATTAGCAAAAAAAGATGGGTTTTTCCATCTCTTTTTATTATTTTACTGTTATTGTTTTAACACTATAAACTCCATCTTCTGATACTTCAAAAGTAAATGTAATAGTAGAAGCTTGATCTTTATAATTACTTGCAAATTCTTCTGTTATATTAGCATTTTCTGGATCTTCTGCAGTATAAATAGGTGTCTTATCATTATAATTTGCATATAACTGATATGATGGTCCAATATCTGGATAAGATTGATATACAACTTTAAAACTTATAGTAATTGTATTACCTTTCTTAGTACCATTGTCATAGAATGTATAAGCATCCATTCCACCACTACCACCATGACCTGGGTGATTCTTATTATATGAATATGTACCATTACCATCATAACTAAATAGTGGTTCTTCACAGTTTAAGTTACATTTAATACCTTCGTGTTTTACAGTTACTGAATTACCAAAATACTTTTTAACATTTGCTTCTACTTGAGCAGATGTAAATGTATTTCCTGTATTCCAGTCATATAAACCTTCTTCTCCTAATCTTAATAAGTCCTGATTATCAATAACAGATAAATCAGTTATTGGATAATATTTTGAAAAGCCATCATTAATTTTATCCGCTATTTTTGTTAAATCAGTTATTTCTTCTTGTGTTAATTCTACTTCTTTTACTTCTGGTTTCTTAGTAT
>JAUNMV010000018.1 GCA_030531695.1 Bacilli bacterium
AATTTTAAAAATAGAGATGTTTTAAAGTAAGGAGATACTGGAATAGAAGATGAATTTATTCATTACTACTTAGATTCTATTGCTTTCTTAGATAGTGATATTCCTCGACTTAGAACTAATTCTGTATATAATGATTCTACAAAGACTATGGTTATGGCTTTTCAAGAAAAGTATAATTTACCTGTTACTGGGGAATTTACTTATAGAGATTGGAATGTATTAAAGACTACTTATGATAATATGCTTAAGTATTATGATAAAGAATATAAAGATTTTGTAGATGATTTATATCCAGGAGTATTTCTTACTAAGGGAATGACTGGAGAAGATATTATAAAACTACAGAAATTATTACTTAAGATATGTCTTTATGATAAATCTATTCCTGGAGTTAGAGTTAATGGAGAATTTGATGATTTAACAGAAAAATCTATAAAAAAGATACAGGATGATTATAATTTAGGTATTACTGGGATAGTAGGACCTTTCTCATGGAAAAAGATAGTAGAACTTGCGAATAGAAAATAAAAGAGTACTGAATAATCAGTACTCTATTTTTACTTGTAATTATTTTAAGATTTCATTTTATCATTAATAAAATCAATTGCTTTTTTTGAACTAAGTTTATAGATAAACTTCATAAATTTACAGTCACTTCCTACATAGACTTTAAATTTATTTTTTTCTATTCCAGTAACTATTTGAGAAGCTGTATCTTCTGGTGAAGTCATTTTATAATTTCCACTACTTGTACTAATACCTTTTAAATCAACATTAGAATTCTTTAATATATTAGTATTGATTGCTCCTGGGAAAACTACCATAGTATGTACATTAGTTCCTTTTAATTCACTATATAAACCTTCTGTAAATAACTTTAATGCAGCTTTAGATGCTCCATAGATTGTTTGATTAGGGAATGGGAAGAATCCTCCCATACTAGATACATTTACAATATATCCTTCTTCTCTTGTTAGAAGGTTATCTAAAAATGCTTTAGTTAATAAAACTGGTCCAAAGAAATTGATATTCATTACTCTATCAATTATATTTTCTTCTAGATCTTTAATAGGAGTAAATGGTTGAATTATTCCGGCATTATTAATTAGAATATCTACTCCATCATTTTCACTTAGAAATTTCTCTTTAAAACTTGATATAGACTCTCTACTACCCATATCAATTACATATGTTTTAAGTCTCTCATTATTTAATTCTTCTTTTAGGGAATTTAAATTCTCCTCATTAATATCAAGTCCATAAACATATGCACCTTTTCCTAATAACTGTTTAGTTAATTCTTTACCGATACCATTACCAGCACCTGTTATAATTATTTTCTTATCCTTTATCTCCATATTATCACCATAATAATTATATCATTATTCTAAAAAAAAGAAATAAATATTTATTTATTTCTTTTTAATATTATGGATTTAATCTATTAGGACCTCTGAATAAGAATTGTGTTTCTTTAACACTTGGAATACTTAATAGTAACATTGTTAATCTATCTACTCCAATAGCAAATCCACCATGTGGAGGACATCCATATTTAAAGAATTCTAAGTAGAATTTAACATCTTCTCCTAATCCTTTTTCGTTAGCATTCTTGCATACTTCTTCATATCTATGTTCTCTTTGAGCACCTGATGTTATTTCTACACCTCTCCAAATAAGATCATATCCTTGAAGAATACCCTCTTCATTTCTCATATGATAGAAAGCACGTTTTTCTGCAGGGAAATCTATAATAAACATAAATTCATGATTAAATTTATCTTTAGCTAATTTATAAGATAATTTTTCTGCTTCTGTAGTCATATCAGTTTTTTCTGAATCATCTACTTTATATCCATATCTTTCTTCTAATTCTTTATAGACATCAGCAAGTCTCATAGTTGGGAATGGAAGTGTTGGGACAACTACTTCTTCACCAAATACTTCTTTTATCTTTTCTCCATATTCTTCTTTTAATTTACCTAATGCATATGTTAACATTTCAGCTTCTAAGTTCATTACATCTTCAAAACTATTAATGTATGAGAATTCTACATCGAATGAAGTAAATTCAGTAGCATGTCTTGAAGTATTAGAATTTTCTGCTCTAAAACATGGAGCTACTTCAAATATTCTACCCATACCACTAGCCATAGCCATTTGTTTATAAAATTGTGGACTTTGAGCTAGATATGCTTTTCTATCAAAATATTTTACTTCAAATACTTCAGCACCTGATTCTGATGCAGCTGCGATAAACTTAGGTGTATGAATTTCTGTAAAGTCATTATTATATAAGTATTCTCTCATATACTTAATTAATGTAGATTGTACTTTAAACATAAAATTATTCTTATCATTTCTTAAATCTATAAAACGATAATCTAATCTAGTATCTAAGTTAACATTACTTAAATCTTTAAAGTTAAATGGTAATTCTTCTCCTGAAGTTGAAGTTACTTCTATTTTAGTTGGAATAATTTCCATACCGTTTAATTTTACTTTTGGACTTTCTACTACTTTTCCTGTTATTTTTACAGTTGATTCTAATGGTAATGTATCTATGATACTTACCATTTCTTTATTAGCTTCTTCACTTTTTTCAATAGTTACTTGTACTTTACCTGTTGCATCTCTTAGTATTACAAATTGTACCCATTGAAGATTTCTTATATTGTCTACAAAACCACTAATTGTTACTTCTTTATCAAAGTATTTATTTAGTTCTTCTATATTTAACTTTTCCATATTACTTCTCCTTTTTATATAGAGTTAATACTTTATTAGATTCATTAATGAACTTTTTTGTTTTACCATCACTTAGTTCTATAATTCCATCTATTAAGTTTAACCATTGTTCTCTATTACCTTTTTTTGGTAAATCTAATTCAAATTTTATTATATCTTCAGGTATTTCATTAGAATCTAATCTATCTTCATAAAGACCTATTAGATTATCTGTAATTCTATCTACTTTTTCTTTTCCTTCTAGATTACCTATAAAATCTTTTAGAGTATCTACTACAAATGTCTTATTTATAGATAGATTCTTTTTATTTGAATCAGAATTATTTAATACAAATTGTCTTAAAGCTTTATATGCTTTAGAGACATTTTCAAATGATTCAAGATCATTTTTACTACCTATTAAATAACCTACTACTTCTCCAAATATATCTATTTCTTCATCATTAAATTCATTAAATGTTTTATCTTTTACTTCCATACCTAAACCTCCTAATAATTATTATTCATGACAATGTCCGCATCCACAAGAGTGATCACCACAGCACTCATGATCTTCATGTTCACAATCGCAATCATCTTCGCAATAATCAAATTCATCATCTTTACATTTTTCATCTAAGTAATAAATTAACACATCTAAACTAATCACATCTTCTTCACCAGTTTTTTGATTTTTAATTTTTACTTCATTATTATTTAAATCTTCTGAATTTAATACTGCAGTAAATTTAGCGTTTAATCTATCTGCTTGTTTAAATTGTCCTTTTAAGGCTCTACCTGTATATTCAGTATCTACTATGAATCCTGCCATTCTTAATTCTTGTGATAAGTATACTGCATACTTTTTCTCTTCTTCATTTACATACATTAAGAATAAATCTATATCTTCTACTAATGGCATTTTTACTTGTTCTAGTTCTAAGGCTTTTACTAGTCTTCCTACTCCGCAAGCAAATCCAATACATGGAGTTTCTGGCCCATCTAGCTGACTAACTAGACCATTATATCTTCCTCCACCACCTAATACATTATTTGAACCAAAACCTTCTACTTTAGCTTCTATTTCAAATACTGTATGATTATAGTAATCTAGGCCTCTTACGATATTAGGATTTACTTCATAACTTACTCCTAATATATCTAAGTATTCTTTTACTGTCTCAAATCTATTCTTTGATTCTTCATTTAAATAATCTATAGTCTTAGGAGCATTCTTCATTAATTCACTGTCGGCATCAACTTTACAATCTAATATTCTTAATGGGTTCTTATCAATTCTTGCATTACAATCTTCACATAATTCAGATATATGTGGTTTAAAATAATCAATTAATGCTTTACGATAATTATCTCTACTTTCTTTATCTCCTAAAGAGTTAATATTTACTTTTATTTCTTTTAAACCTAACATCTTATAAATATTAACTGCTAGAGATATTACTTCTGCATCACTAAATGGATCATCACTACCTAATACTTCCATTCCGAATTGTGTAAGTTCTCTATCTCTTCCAGATTGTGGTCTTTCATATCTATACATTGTACCGTTATAGTAAACTTTTACTGGTTGATTAGGATCTCCATACATCTTATTTTCGATGTAGCTTCTTACAACACCGGCAGTACCTTCTGGTCTTAGTGTTATTTTTCTTCCACCTCTATCTTGGAAGTCATATGTTTCTTTTGTAACTATATCAGTAGACTCTCCTATACCTCTATGGAATAATTCACTTGCTTCAAATAATGGTGTTCTAATATAACCATAGTTGTATTTTTCCATAGTAGCATCAATTACTGATTCTACATACTTCCATACTTTTGCTTCATGACCGTAGATGTCATTACATCCTTTTTGTTTTTGTATCATTTATATTCCTCCCTACAAAAAAAAGATGGCACTTATAAAGGGCGAATAATTCGCGGTGCCACCTTTGTTTATCACTTTAAATACCTATAACGTAGTTACACGCTTCTTATTAATTGGATGTCTTCAATGTAGTCTTATGAATATTTTCACCAACCATATTCTCTCTATAATAAGTATATACATCTACTCTTTCCAAAGAAGATACGAGTATTATAACACTCTATTATTTGTTTGTAAATACTATTGTATTATTGAATTATCAGGATGATCTTCTTCTGTTTGTCCTTCACTAATTTCATTCTTATCAACTGTAGATATTCTTTCTGTAGTTTCATCATATTGTATTTCAAAACCTACTTTACCATCTTTATCTACTTGATTGAAATAATAAATATTACCTTCATGTTTTACATATTCTAAAGTATATCCTTCTATTTTTAATTGTTCTGTTAATTTGTTTATTATCTCATCATTTACTGTTTGTTTTTGATCAGATACTTTAGTTGTCATTGTAGTATCTTTTGTATAAATTAATACTACTCCTACTGTTAAACATATTAATGCAACTACTACTATACCTATTACTAACCCTTTATTCTTCATTAAATCACCTACTATATTTAGTATATTACTTTTATAGTTATTATTCAATGAAAAAAGATGACATTGTCATCTTTATCCTTTATATGCACAATCTGGAGATACATGGTGAGTTTCATTACCTGCAATATCTCTAGCTAATACTTTAATTCTATAACAGTATCCTCCAGGTTGATTTTTAACTGTACATCCTGCAGACCAGTTATGGATCTTAGTAAAGCTATCTGTTCCCCATCCTACATTTCTGTTTAGGGCATTAGCTCCGTTGAAGTCCCAGTCCCAGCCCCACCAGTCACCGACGAAAGCTAGTCCTGATTCATATTCTCTTACTTCATATACTGCATGTAATCCTTTATATCCATTACATTTTTGTCCCCATGGACCTTCAGATGTCCATACACTAGGTGGTGTTTTATCTACATATACGTTAACTCCACAGTTTCTTGAGTTTCCAGCTTTATCATAAATTGTTACGTTATCTGTTCTTGTTGTCCAGTTAAAGTATCTTGAATATGATCCTGATCCACATCCTGAATCACTATCACTACATCCTACTGAGATATTTCTATCACCATTTGTCCATGATGTCGAGTCTCCACTCTTACCACCACATGATGGTGCTGTCTTATCGACATATACGTTAACACTACAGTTTGCAGTATTACCTGCACCATCTTTTATTTGTACTGAATCAGTTTTCTTAGTAGATGTATATTTCTTTTGAACGGCACTACATCCACTTCCTGTATCATTACAATTTACTGTGATATTTCTATCTCCTCTTGTCCATGAAGTTGATCCTCCACTTATTGATCCACAAGTTGGAGCATTTTTATCTACATAAGCATTTACTGTACAATCTTTTACGTTTCCAGCATTATCTTTTACTGTAATAGTACCTGCTTTTGTAGTTGATGAGAATGTTTTCTTATATGAACTTGCGGCACATCCTGAATGACCATCACTACATGCTACTGTTATATCTCTATTATTCTTTGTCCATGTTGTTGATGCTCCACTTACATTTCCACATGATGGAGCTGTTTTATCGACATAGGCATTAACACTACAATCTCTTGTATTACCTACCATATCTGTGATAGTTATTGTTCCATTTTTTACACTCCAGTTGAAGTTTGTAGTATATGATGATTTACCACATCCACTATCAGAGTCTGAACATGCTACTGTGATACTTCTATCATTCTTTGTCCATGTTGTTGATGCTCCTGTTATTGATCCACATGATGGAGCTGTTTTATCGACATAAGCATTTACGTTACATGATGTAGTATTACCTGCACCATCTTTTAATGTAATAGTAGATGTTTTTGTTGTACTATTGAAGTTCTTACTTACTGCGTTACATCCACTTCCACCTGTATCGTTACATGCTACTGAAATATTTCTATCACTTCTTGTCCATGAAGTAGATTGTCCTGTTACTGTTCCACATGTTGGAGCATTCTTATCGACATTTACTGTTACTGGACATTGTGTTTGATTTCCAACATTATCTTTAATTGTTATATTTCCATTTTGTTGTGTTGTTGTAAAGTTATGTGAGAATGATGCTTTTGTACATCCTGATTGTGAATCAGAACATGCTACACTAATGTTTCTATCTTTATTTGTCCATGTAGTTGATTGACCACTTACCACTCCACAAGTTGGAGGTGTCTTATCAACATAAGCATTTACATCACAATCTTTTGTATTTCCTACTTTATCAGAAATAGTTATCTTACCTACTTTAGTAGAACCATCAAACTCTTTAGAAAATTCATCTTTTGAACATCCTGAATGATTATCACTACAACTTACTTTTATTGTTCTATTTCCTCCTGTCCATGTAGTTGATGCTCCTGTTATTTTACTACAAGATGGAACTGTTTTATCTACATAGATATTTGCATTAAATGAAGTTGTATTTCCGGCATTATCTTTTAATGTATATTTTTGTGTCTTTGTAGTTGTATTGTATACTTTAGTTCCCGGAGATGATTCACATTCACTCATTAAGTCTACACAATTTACTGTTACTGTTCTATCATCTTTTGTCCATGTAGTAGAATCTCCTGATTTAGTATATGTTGGTGCTGTTCTATCCATTGGAATAGTGACATTAATAACTGATGTATGACCAAATTGATCTGTTGCGATAACTTGACCTTTTCTATAGCCTTCATCAACTAATGAAGATTTTGTATTACCTTTTTTAGCTGTTGGAGTAAGTCTTTTTACTGATTTTAGTAATAGATTATTAAGTGCTGTTGTCTTTTTAACTTGGGCGTCATTCCATTTCCACTCAATACTACTTGTAGAACTTATATCACTATAATTAACTTCTAGATATACACCATTTGGATATTTTTCTGCATTTAACCAGCCATTAACATTATCTTTATTAACCGTTAACTCTACTGTTTGATTTTTATTACTTGTTTTAATTGTATTTACTATATTGTCATCTGCTTTTTCTTCTGCACCAGCTTTTTTCTTATAAACATTTAATTCAAGTACTGGTGGATTATTATCGATATAAACATTTACTGGACAGTTTACTGAGTTTCCAGAATTATCTTCTATCTTAATCTTTCCTACTTCTACATCTCCTGTAAATTCATAAGTAAAGAGATTTTGTTTACATCCTGCTCCATGACCATCATCACAAGCTACTGATACAACTCTTGTACCTGTTTTCCATGTAGTTGAATCTCCTGTTATAGCTCCACAAGTTGGAGGAGTTTCATCTCTATAAGACTTAGTAAATGTCTTAGTTAAAGAATTACCATAGATATTTGTAGCTGTTACTGCTACTTTTATCATACCTGGAGTATAGTTTACTAATGAAACAGTTTTTGTTACTTCAGTTATTTTCTTTTCATCAAATACATCTGATGTATATTTTAATTTTCCTTCTTGATATATCTTATATTGATATGAAACTATACCATGAGGAATTGATGAGTCTTCTACACCATCCCCATCTTTAGCATTCTTATCTACAATTTTAATTGTTGTTCCGGCTTTATTAAGGTTTTTATCGTCACCTGTAAATGTTGCAGATATTTCTATATCACTTGTATATACTTTTAAATTAGTTGTATAGTTTGGACAAGTTATATATGGTGTATAGAAAACATCATCTTCATATTTAAATACTTTTACATATGACTCATTAACATTACATTCTTCTTTTTTATAGTCAACTATTGAGTCTATATATTTAGCATCTCTTAAATCTTTTAAATATACTTTTACTGTTTGTCCGCTTACTTTAGGTTGTTTCTTTTTATTATTATTCAAATAACTTTGAGCAGCCATTACAAAACTATCTTCTTGCGATTTATAATATCTTTCTTTAGCTTTAGCAATTATACCTTGTACAGCCGATACAGATATAATTGCTAAAATACCTAATATTACGATGACAGCTAATAATTCAACCATCGTAAATCCATTCTTATTAAGTCTTTTCAATCTCATCATATCACTACCCTATCATAATTAAAACTATACCATATTTAGCATTAAAAAAAAAGAAGTTATACTCTTCTTTTTTATTTTTTTTATATTGAATCTTTTACTTTACTAATCCCTTCTTTTAAATCTCTTATAAAGAAATGATATGTTGTTCTGATTAATAAATAGCTAGGTAGTGCTAAAACGATACCTGCTACTCCAAATAATGTACCTCCAACTGATACTACCATGATAGTTATTAATGGATTAACATTATTTGTTTTACCATATATTCGAGGTGATATAACATATCCATCTAATTGAGGGAATATTAAACAAATTATTATTGTTGCTATTGTTAGAGGAATAGATACTACTGTTGCAGTAAATATTGCAATAAGGTTAGTAATTAATCCTCCAAAGTATGGAATTATTGTTGTTAAAGATGCAAGTATTCCTAAAATTAACCAGTTAGGATGTCCAACTATAAAGAATAATAAACTGTATTCAACAAATTGAATACACATAAATATTAATAATCCTTTTAAATAATTAGTTATTTCTATATCAACTAGTTTTATATATTGATAAGCTCTTTTTTTATAATCTATAAGTACTGTTTTTACCCATCTTCTTATTTTACCCATATCAGCTAAGAAGTATACGAAACCTACAAATCCTACTATAAACTTACTTATAAAACTTAATGATTTATTAATTAGATCCATTGTTGAAGATGTAGCTAAACTTCCTATATCTTTTAGTGCTGCTTCTAGGTAATCTGTTAGTCTTAATTCAAATGATCCTAAATGGATATTAAATTTCATATTTATATTTTTAATAAAACTTAATAATCCTTCTACAAATGAACCAAATTGATCATAAATTAATGGAATAGTTAAATAACCTAATAAAGTAATTATTAATATTATACCTACTACTATTATTGCTACTCCAAAGTTTTTAGGTATTCCTCTTTTTACTAGTTTATTTAGTAAAGGAGTAAAGGCATAGGCAAAGGCAAAGCCTATAATGAATGGAGCCATTACTGATATTGCTTTACCTATTAAGCCTAACCATAATCCTATATTTGATAATCCTATATATAAAAGTAACATCAATGCTGTAAAGTTTATTAATCCATAATTTAGTTTCTTAGACATATTACTACCTCTCTAGCATTATTGTTGTTGGACCTATATTTGTAATAGAAATTTCCATTTCTGCTCCAAATATTCCTGTTTCTACTTCAATACTTTTTCTTAATTCTTCATTAAATTCATCATATAATTTAGATGACTTATCCCCTGATAATGCTTTTACATAGCTAGGTCTATTACCTTTAGATGTATCTGCATATAATGTAAATTGTGAAATTGATAGAATACTTCCGCCATAATCTAATATACTTAAGTTCATTACATCATTACTATCTGGAAATATTCTTAGATTTAGTAATTTTTTTACTAAGTATTTTATTGTTTCAGAATTATCTCCTTCAGTAAATCCTACTAGAACTACTAATCCTGAATCTATTTTACCAGTAATTTTTCCATCTACTGTGCAACTAGCTTTGCCACTTCTTTGTACTAATAATCTCATCGGAAAGCCCTCTCTATCTTTTCAATATAATTAAGTTTTTCTAGTCCTAAGATAATCTTTTCTAATTGCTCTGTACCTGTTACATAACAATTTACTTCATATATTGTTTTTTCAGTTTGTGATAGAGTTTTTACTCCATCTACGCTAACATTAAACAATGAGATTGCTTGTATTAAATCAGCCATATGATTTTCATCTGTCTTTGTTGTTACTAAAAGACAAGTTAAATATCTCTTATTAGTGTTAGAATTCCAACTTACATCTACACATCTATCTTCTAGCATAGATAAGTTATGGCAATTCATTCTATGTACTGTAATACCATTACCTTTAGTAATATAACCTATTATTTCATCTCCAAATACTGGATTACAGCAATTAGCTAGATTAACTTTAATTTTATCTATACCACTTACTATAATATCAGCATCGATATTCTTACTAGTTACCTTTACTACTTTAGGTGCTGGTACTTCTTGTACTTTATCTATGATGTTGATAACTCCACTAGTTGTAGCTTTTCCATTACCCACTGATAAATATATTTCTTCTAAGTCATTAACTTTTATTGCTTCACATATTTTTTTAATATTTTCATCAGTAAAGAATTCAGAGAAGACTAATTTTCTCTTGCGTAATTCTTTTTCTAATGAATACTTACCACGTTCAATATAGATATCTCTTTCATTTTTAGTAAAGAAAGCTCTAATCTTATTCTTAGTAGCAGTACTCTTGACCATATTAACCCACTCTTTTGATGGAGTAGAATTTTTATTAGTATTTATTTTTACTATGTCATTATTTTTTAATTCATAGTTTAATGGAACTATATTATTATTAACGATAGCACCTACAGTTGTTTCTCCTACTTTACTATGTATTTTATAAGCAAAGTCTAGAGGAGTTGCTCCTTTAGGTAACTCTATAACATCACCTTTTGGTGTAAAGACATAGATATTATTATTTAATACTTCATCTTTTACACTATTAACAAATTCTTCACTATTCATATTATCTTTATTAAGATCAATTATTGATTTAAAGAATTGTAATTTTTGTTCTGTTGTAGATGTTAAGTTTGCTGCTGTATTTGATCCTTTATTTTCTTTATAAGACCAGTGAGCGGCAATACCATTTTCTGCTACTTCATCCATTTCATGTGTACGTATTTGTATTTCAAATAGATCTCCACCTACTCCAAATACTGTTGTATGAAGAGATTGATACATGTTAGCTTTAGGCATAGCTATATAGTCTTTAAATCTCTTTGGTAGAGGTCTAAATTTAGAATGAATAATACCTAATGCTAAGTAACATTCTTGTTCTGTTTGAACTAATATTCTTAAAGCTAATAAGTCATATATTTCACTAAACTTTTTACCTTTATCAAGTTTATTATAAATACTATAAATACATTTAGCTCTACCTTTTATTTCATGAGGTATATGATGTTCATTTAATAAATCTGATACTTCTTGTTGCATCTCATATACATATTTATCTCTTTCTAGTTTAGTCTTATTTAGTTTTTCTGCTATATCATAAAATACTTCAGGTTTTAAATAACGTAGAGATAAATCTTCCATCTCACTTTTAATTTTATGAATACCTAAGTGGTGTGCTATAGGAGCTAATATTTCTAGTGCTTCTTTAGCTTTTACTTTTTGTCTATCTTCTGGTATTGCCCATAATGTACGTAGGTTATGAAGACGATCAGCAAGTTTAATAATAATTACTCGAACGTCTTCACTCATACCTACTATTATTTTCTTATAATAATCAATTAAATATTCATTTTCTGTTGAGAAATGTATTTTACTTAATTTAGTAACACCTTGTACAAGTTTTGTAATTGTAGTACCAAATTCTTTTTCCATCTCTTCTGGTGTGCAATCACAATCTTCTAATACATCATGCATTAGTCCAGCAGATATTGTTTCGTAGTCTGCATAAATACTTGTAAGAATCAAGGCTACATTCATTGGATGGTAGATATATGGTTCCCCACTCTTACGTAATTGGCCTTCATGTTTAACACTCGCAAATTCATAAGCTTTTCTAATAGTATCTAGCTGTTTTTTCTTTTCAATATATTTACTTGCACTTGAAATTATCTCATCAATTGTTATATCACTTTTAGATTTAGACAAGGAACCCATCTCCCTTCTTAACAGTTAACTCCCTTTATCTTCTTTTCTTCATATTCATCTGTATAAACTTTTTTAACTTTTTTAGGTTTTCCTATATTCTTTGATTCTAATCTTATAAATATTGTTGATGCTATAAAGATTGATGAATAAGTACCAGAAAGTACTCCAATTAGCATAGCAATATTAAAGTTTAGTATTTCACTACTTCCTAATACCATTAAAGCAATTATTGGTAATAGTGTTGTAAGTGATGTATAAATTGTTCTTGTAAATGTTGCTGCAATTGATTCATTTACAACTTCTTCTAATCTTTCTTTAGTCATCTTCTTATCTGAGATATCACCTAAGTTTTCTCTAATTCTATCGAATAAGACAATTGTATCATTAATTGAATATCCTACTATTGCAAGTATAGCTGCTATAAACATAGATGCTACTTCTAATCTTGCAAATGCAAAGATACTAGCAATTATTAATACATCATGTACTAAGGCTACTACTCCACCAAAAGCATAACTAAATTTAAATCTTAATGAGATATATAAAATTATTCCAACTAATGCAAATAATATTGAAATAATAGCATTCTTTACTAATTCTTTTGCTACTAAGTTACTTACTACTCCAATATTTACTTTGGCATCATATTTATCTTCTAGATATTTATTTAAAGATTTAACATCATCTCCAGATAATGATTCATCAATTCTAATAGATGTTTCATTAGAATTCTTTTCAATCTTAGCTGCTTCTAAATTGTAGTTTGCTAAATCTTCTTTAATAGCTTTTTTAGTAATCTTTTGATCACTAACTATAGTTATATTAGTTCCTGCTTTATAATCAATACCTAAATTAAATCCTTGAACACAGAATGTTATAACTCCTGATAGAATTATTAATATTGATAAAGCATAACATAATTTTTTATGTTTAAAGAAGTTAACTCCTTTAAATGGAACTTTCTTAACTTTTTCATTTTTAGATACATCTGGAATATCTGTTTTCTTAACATTTATAAATAATCCAGGTTTATCTTCAAAGTATCCAGTCTTAATAAACATATTAAGTAACCATCTTGTTAAGAATACCATTGTAAACATAGTTACTAATACTGTAATAATTAATACTGTAGCGAATCCTTTAATTGAAGATTCTCCTAACATAAACATTATTATAGCTACTATAAATGTAGTTATATTTGAATCGATAATAGCACTAAAGCTTGATTTAATTCCTTCTTTATATGCTAATGTTAATCCTTTACCCATATATAATTCATCTCTAATTCTTGAGAATGTAATTACATTTGAGTCTACTGCCATTCCAATTCCTAGTACTAAAGCAGCAATACCTGGAAGTGTTAATACTCCTCCTACTACCCAGAATACTAAGAATACTAAGAATGCATATATAATCATACCAATTGAAGAAATTAATCCTGCAAAATGGTATACACACATTAATATTAAACTGATTGCTACTACTCCGATGATACCAGCTACTAGTGTTGTTTGTAGTGTTTGATCACCGAAACTAGCTCCTACTGTATTTGATGATATTTCAGTTAACTTTGATGGAAGTGAACCTGAGTTAATTAAGTCAACTAGATTTTGTACTTCTTCTTGTGTAAAGTTACCTTGAATAATAACATCTGATGCAAATCCTTGTGATACTGTTGCTGCACTTAAACAGTTTGAACCACTGCTACCACAACGACTTCCTTCATTTGCATAACTATCTGTCATTTCATTATAATCTAACCAGATAACAATTAGATTCTTACCACTTTCATATTGACTTACTGTACTAGTTGCATCATAGAAAGTATCCTTGTCTTTTACTGATAATGCTACTGCTGGATTACCAGATTGATCTTGTCCTACTCTTGCTGCTACACCAGAAGATAAAACATCACTTGTCATTAATAAGTTATCATCAGTATCTCTAAATGTTAATGTTGCTACTGTTGATAATTGGCTACGTGCAGTTTCTGGATCAGTTACTCCAGCTAATTTTACACGAATTCTATTATTTCCTTCTAGAACTATTTCTGGCTCACTTACTCCTAATGAGTCAATACGTTTTGATAATGTCTTATAAGTTGCAGTTAATTTTTCTTGAGTCATCTTTGACCCATCAATTGATTCTGCCTTATAAAGAATCTCAAATCCACCTTGTAAATCTAATCCGAATTTCAAACTAGAAAAAAGTGGTACAAATAAGTAACATATAACTGCAGTAATTAATAGTAATAAACATGTAGTTAATATTACTTTTTTCTTTTTGTTTTTTCCTTTCATGTCAATCACCTCAATTTATATCGAATCAAAGAATTTTGTGTTGTAGCCAAAACAATCTTTGTCGAATAATTTTATTATAGCCGAATTTTGTTTAATTTTAAAGAAATTTATTGATTTTAAGTGATTTATTAAATAAAATTAATATAGAAGATAAGGGGAATTGATATGAGTAGAAATTTTTATAGTAGTTACATTGATTGTAATAATATTTTAAAACTAGAAAAAGAAGATAGAAATATATTAGCTTATAATCTATCTGAAGGTAATGATGACTTAAGAAAACTATTATTAAATTGTTGGAATAACAATATTAAGACTTTTTCTTGTTGTAAAGGTCATGATGAATACTACCCTCAATTTGCTTTTGAGTTAGACACTAATCAAAGTATAACTTTAGCTAATGCATTATTAAATCATCAAGATGATTTTACTTTCTGTATTAATAGTCAAAACTTCGGTTTATTTGAAGATAAACTTGCTCAAACATTAACTTTCTCTGTTGGAGATATTAATGCTAAAAGCAAGAATAGTACTGATTTATTTACTAAAATAAATAATATTATTATGTATAATGATTTTAAGAATGAAGAATTAAACGAATTATTAGTACATGCTTTAAATATAGATAAGTTATTTAAGAATACTCATATTAGTGCTACTCTAACAATTCAAGATAATAACTTAAATCTAAATATTCGTAATTATGAAAATTATGTACCTTCTATTAAAAGAAGTAGTACTACTCTAAATCATTACATTATAGAAGATTTGAAACATAAGAAATTAAATGCTTATATAGATCAAGATTTATCTAAAGAAGAACTAGTAGATTTCTTAGATACCTTCTATTATGACTACAAAGAAAAATCAAGAAAAAAATAAGAAACTAATTACTAGTTTCTTTTTTATTTATCTTTATCTATCTTAGCTCTAGGAAATGAGTGATAATATACTTCTTTTAATCTATCTGTTGTTACATGGGTATATATTTGTGTAGCTTTTATTGATTCATGTCCTAATAATTTTTGTACTGATAATAAATCGCATCCTTCATTTAATAAATGAGTTGCGAAAGAGTGTCTAATCATATGTGGAGATATATTCTTATGTATCTCTGTTTGTTTAATTATTTTATCTAAGATGTATCTTACTCCTCTTTCTGTTAGAGGTCCTCCATTATTATTTAAGAATAAATACTCTTCATGATTAACATTTAATGTATTATATCCATTTCTTAAATAATCATCTAAGCTATCACTACAATAGTCACCATAAGTAACTATTCTTTCTTTATTACCCTTACCTAATATAAGTATAGTTCTACTACTTAAATCTATATCTTTTACTTTAATGTTTACTAGTTCTCCTACACGTACACCTGTTGCGTATAACATTTCTAATAATAATCTATCTCTTAATCCTGTAGGAGTAGATAAATCAGGTACATTAAATAATTCTTCTAATTCATTATATTCAAAATATCTAGGAAGTTTCTTTTCTTTTTTAGGTCCACTTACTAGTGAAAATACATTATTTTTAACATATCCTTCATTAGCTAAATATTTATAAAATCCTCTTAATGAACTTAGTTTTCTATCGATTGAAACATTCTTATCATTCTTATCTTTTAATCGCATTAGATATATTCTTATTTCATCATAAGTTACATCTAAGAACTTAATTAATTCACTATCTAAAAATACAAAGAATTCATCTATATCACTTGAATAATTCTCTATTGTATAATCTGAATAATTCTTTTGATATTTCAAATAATCTATATATTTACTTTTTATTTCCTCTCTTTTGATAAGACTTCACTTCCTCACCTAATGACTTTCTTAATACAGTATCAAAACATTTACAAAAGTCATATGTTCTTTCTACTATTTTATCATCATTTAGTGATTTTTTTAAGTCTATTGCATCAGCATTTATATCCTCTTGTAGTACTTGAAAATTACCGAAAGTTTGACCTGCACTATTTAATTTAGCAGTATGTAAATTATATAAATAGGCTGCTCTAAGTACTCTTGTATTTAATCCTTTACTTAATATTTTACTTTCATCAATACTCATATACTCTACTAAATCATCTATATTTATAAAGCCTTTTTTATCATTAATTGAAAATCTACTTAATCCAATATTTTTTAAATAATCTAATACATACTTTCTCTTTTCAACAACATTTGGTTCTTCTGTTACTGGTATATCAAATAAACTTAATTGTCCTTCTACATAATTCTTATCACATACTTCTAATAAGTCTTTATATATTTTCATTCTTTCTGTATTTTGTTTTTTAAAATACATTATATGATTTTTATAAGTATCTTCTCCTTTAAGATCATCAAATCTATTAAAAGAGTCAACTATACTTCTACTTAATCCATAATTTTCTAAACAATTACTAGATTTATATTTTAATGTATATGGATTACTCTTACTAGCTCTTACTTTTCTAAAGTCTTCTATAAAGTTATACGGAATACCTGTTAATCTGTCATTTACTATTCTTGAATATACATTTGAGTAATCTGCTTTAGTTATAAATTTATTAATAATTAGTTCGTTCTCACTACATTTTATTTTTCTATTTAAACTATTATAGGCTACTACTCTTAAATCATTAATACGTGAAGATTTTCTATTATATATTACTTCTTGAAATTTAAGTTTTTCTACTCCTTTATTTTTATATTTACTTACTATAAAAAAGTCATAGTTATTATTAGGTATATAATTATTTTCTACTAACCGATTAGCCATCTCTTCTCTACTTTTAAATCTAGTAGTAACTAAATCTATAACTTCTAGTTTGTTAGAGCGACTTAAAATATCAGTACCATTTTTTAAGTACCATTTACTTTTTAGTCCTAATATATTAAATTCATTAGATGTTTTATTCATTGCAATTAAGTAGTATCCCATAATAACACCTCGGGCATATTATAACATAAAATACTAAAAAAGAGAAGTATTTTTACTTCTCTTAGTATGATATGTTTTTTAAAGGTACTTCTATTGCTGGACGGACATTATTAATAGCTTGATTTACATTATTATATGGCATGTAATTATCGTCTGTGTTAATATAAACTACTGCATTTATTCCGTTGTTGTATGGTGTTTCTAGCCACCAATATCTGTTTTCATTTTCAGGATTTGAAAAGTGTGTATTATCAAATAGATAACTTGCTCCTTCTAATGATTTATATATACTTATTGATCCATTAGCAGCATATGCTACTTCTTGATAAGTTAGTAATCTTGCTGCTCTTCCACTAAATGTATATTCTGTTCTAATATTTCCATTGGTATCTTTTATATTTCTTACTCCACCATTTGTTAATGATACTCTATTCCATTCTGTAGTAGATGGAAGAAAATTAACTAAAGATGTAGGTCCTACACTATTATTATTATCTATATTATATGATGCTTTTTGCCTATCTTTATAGTAAATTAATGTTACATAATCACTTGAAATATCTGCGTCTTTTGGTGATACATAATAGAATCTCTCATCTTCATCAAATGTATTGTTTCCATCTACATCACAATCAAATGCATCTCCCGGAGTAAGTGTTCCTATAGTACCACAGGTACCATAAACAATATCTTCATTTAGCTCATAACCTGCTTTTCTGCATCCATTGTTTGTAGCTGTTAATAAACATTTATCACTATGCAAAACACTTGCTCTTTTACAAACTATATTGGATGTAATTTCTTGATGCTTATTACTTAGACATAATGTATTATTATTTATTACTTTAGCTACTGCAGTAGTATCTGCTTGTTCATATGTTACTTTTATTGTTACAGTGAATGTTCTATTTGTTGATATCATATTACTTGTAGTTACATTTCTATCATATTCTATATTTATATAATATTTTTGTTTTTGACCTGCTGGTAGTAGATCTTTTGAAGATATATCTGTTCCATCTGCATATTTAACAGTATGTTTTATACAATTAGGTAATGTCACATTAGAATTATTTTCTTTATAAGCAAAAGATATTGTATCTACCATTGCATCAATAGTACCATTATTAAATGCATCTACACTAAACTCATAATAATCTCCTGGAGAATTTAAAGTTATATCATAGCTAACTGTAGTTTTATTATTATCTACTGTAGGAGTATCAGCTGTTACACTACCACTTATTACATCTACACTGGTATCATCCCATATTACTTGCCATTTATTACCATGAACAATAGATGAACCAGCAATATTAAGTGTAGTAGATAGATAAGCAAATCCAATACTTATTAGTAATAATAAAACAATTATGACATTTCTTTTATTATTTATCTTGTTCATAGTTATCTCCATACTTTTATCTATTCTATTAAAATTATATTATTTTATTAGATAATTGTAAATAAAAGAAAAGAGAAGTATTTCTACTTCTCATATTCACATTCACTACACTTTATTGTTCCATCTTTTGTTTCTACTAAAAGTTTACCACATTCTGGACATGTTTCTCCTGTAGGTTTATCCCAGAAAGCTGTTTTACATTTAGGATAATTACTACATCCATAGAATGTTTTACCTTTACGTGTAGTTTTTTCTACTATTTTGCTTCCACAATTTGGACAATCACATAGTTCTACTATTTCGTGTTCTTCCTTCTTTATGTACTTACAAGTAGGATAATTACTACAAGCTGTGAATTCTCCGTACTTACCTTTTCTAATTACTAATGGTGATCCACATTCTGGACATATTTCTCCTGTTTCTTTAGGAGCTTTTTTCTCCATATCCGCGAATGCATCTTTTATTCGAGGTTCAAATAATTTATAGAATTCTTCTAATACTTTATTCCATACAAGTTTTCCATCAGCTATTTCATCTAATTCTGTTTCCATATCTCTTGTATATTCTACATTAATTAAATCACTGAAGAATTCTTGTAGTTTATTTGTTGTCTCTACTCCTATTTCTGTAGGTACAAATTTCTTTTCTTCCATCTTTACATATCCACGAAGTCTAATAGTATCCATAATTGTTGCATATGTAGATGGTCTACCAATACCTAATTCTTCTAGTTCTTTTATTAATTTTGCTTCGGTATATCTAGCAGGAGGTTTAGTGTAATGTTGTTCTGGAACTACTCCAATTGATTCTGCTTCTTCTTTTTCTCCTACTTTAGGTAATATTCTATCTTCATTAGATTCATAATCACTATATACTCTTAAGTAACCATCAAATAATAATTCTTGACCTGTTGCTTTAAACTTATAATCATTATTATCTAATACTATAGTAGTTTGATTTACTCTTGCATCGCTCATTAAGCTAGCTATAGTTCTTTTAAATATTAAACTATATAATTTATATTCATCTGTAGATAAATACTTTTTAATTTTTTCTGGTACTCTTGTAATACTTGTTGGACGAATTGCTTCATGAGCATCTTGAACATTTTCTTTTTTCTTAGAAATCTTTACTTCTCCTAAGTATTCTTTACCATATTCTTTTTCAATATACTTCATAGCAGGTTTTACAAAATCATCTGATAAACGTACTGAATCTGTTCTCATGTATGTGATTAAACCTACTGTTTCGTCTCCTAAATCAATACCTTCATATAGTTTTTGAGCTACACTCATAGTCTTTTTAGCACTGAAGTTTAATTTAGTAGATGCTTCTTGTTGAAGAGTTGAAGTTATAAATGGAGGTTTACTCTTACGAGTTTTCTCTTTAGCTTCTACACTCTCTACTGTATATTTTTTACCTAATTCATCTAATACTTTATTTACTTCATCTTCATTATGTAGTTCTATATCATCTTCTTTATACTTAAATAGAACTGCTTCATATAATGGGAATTTAGCTGTTATTGTCCAGTACTCTTCTGGTACAAATGCTTTTATTTCTTCTTCTTTATCTACAATTAGTTTTAGTGCTACACTTTGTACTCTTCCTGCTGATTTAGCTCCTAATTTACTTTGTAGTAATTTACTTAATCTAAATCCAATAATACGATCTAGTATTCTTCTTGTTTCTTGTGATTTTACAAGATTATCATCTATTACTGTTGGATTATTGATTGCTTCTATAACTTTATCATGTGTAATTTCATTAAATAATACACGTTTATAATTTTTATCTTTTATACCTAACGCATCTTTTAAATGCCATGCGATTGCTTCTCCTTCACGGTCTGGGTCGGAAGCTAGGAATACTAATTCAGATTCTTTTACATCTTTCTTTAATTCCTTTATTACCCCATTTTTACCTTTAATAGGTATATAGTTAGGTTTAAATCCATTTTCTATATCTACACCTAATCCATAAGTACCTGTAGTTGCTAGATCTCTAATATGTCCTTTAGAAGATACTACTTTGTAATCACTACCTAAATACTTACCAATAGTTTTACTTTTACTAGGACTTTCCACTATAACCAAATATTTATGCATTAAATCAATCCCTTTCATTTAGAAATTTATACTAGTTATTTTTATTTTTGTCAACCCTCTAATATAATAATACAATTATATTGTATTAATACTAATTATTTTTATGTTTCTCTAAATAATCTGATACTGGAGAGTAACTTCTTCTATGTTCATCAATAACACCGAATTCTTCTATAGCTTCTAGATGTTTCTTAGTACCATATCCTTTATTATTTTTAAAATCATACATAGGATATTCTTTATCTAATTCATATAACATTCTATCTCTTGTCACCTTAGCAAGTACACTTGCGGCACTTATTGTTATACTTTTTAAATCTCCTTTAATAATAGATGTAGTTGGAATATCTAATTCTAATGGCATAGCATCTATTAATATATGTTCTGGTTTTACACTCATATTATTAATAGCTTCTTTCATAGCTATCTTAGTTGCTTCATAAATATTTACTTCATCTATCTTTTTAGCACTTACTACTCCTATACCATATGATATAGCTTGTCTTTTTATTTCTTCAAAAAAGTAATCACGTTTTTTTTCACTTAGTTTTTTCGAATCTGTAAGACCATCTAAATTAAATTTTTCTGGAAGAATACAGCATGCTGCGACTACTGGTCCTACTAATGGACCTCTACCTACTTCATCTACTCCAGCTATAAGAGTAATACCTTTTTCACGTAATTCTCTTTCATATTTATAATTATCTATTTCTTCAAGTTCTTTTTTTGTCATAAATTCACCCTTACAAATCAAAATATATATTAATTAATTATCATTGTCAAAGTAATTAGTCAATTAATTAGTCTTTATTGACACAAAAAACTTATGAGTTTTAATCATAAGTTTTAACCAACATATGTAATTTTTGCATATCCATTACCAGTATTTCCTGTCATTGTACCTGTACCACTATGTGTAGGCATACCTACAACTGATGTAGATGCAGTTACTTCAGTATCTCCATCATGATATTTCCATTCATAACCATTTCCATCTATCATTTTTGTACTTGTGAATACATATCCTAAATAATGTTTACTACACTCTATATCAATAGTTCCATCATCACAGGCAACACTATTTTTTGTAGGGAAAGTTATATTATCTTGTGTTGATGATCCTTCTATGGCGACACATCCTATATGTCCTGATATGTATGAAGATCCTCCTCCAGCCCCTTGGACATGAGTTGAGCCTCCACCACCATAATATCCTGAACCACCACCTGTGTGTCCATTGAAGTTGTCCCTTGTACCGGCAATACCAAATGTTCCTTGTGCATTTATTCCTAGCGTAGAAATACAATTTAATTCTTCTAAACACTCTGAATAGCCACCTCTTGTTTGCGTTCCACCAGTACCTCCACTACCATAATAATAGTTCATTTGATTACCTTGATATCCGGTTAATCCACCTGCTGCTCCTCCATATCTTTTATAAGTCGCAGCTGATATTTGTTCATATCCACCGCCACCAGCTCCGGCAACCATTATTCTTGATTTTAGGGAATTAAAATTATTCCAGTTTCCATTTACTAGACGGATATCTGTAGCTCCTCCACCAATTCCCCAATACCTCGGTTCTGGATGAAGCTGTGTCGTAGCTGAAGAACCCGAATTAAAATCATTATTTACACGGAGATTTTGAGAACTATCATCTGAAAAAGCATATTTCCCCGCTCCTCCTACATATAAATATATTTTTTGATTTTTGTTTAATTTTATTTTACCTGATGTATAAGCTCCTTTACCTATATCTTCTTCAAATACAGCTCCACCGCTTGCTCCCCATAATTCTATTTTATATGTACCAGTTTTAGGTACTATAAAATATTGTTCTGTACCAGAATATTCATAATTCCATACAGTAGTAGTAACTGTTTGTGGTTGTATAAAATTCATAGTTAAATTAAGATTTAGATTTGATAAATCTATAAAGTCGTCTATATCCTCTTTATATTCAAAATGAGCTATTACTTTTCTAGATTGTCCGGCATATACATAATCATTTACACCTACATTAGTTTTTTCTATTTCATACTTTAAACTATACGTAATATAGTTTGCTTGTTCTGAAGTTAAATTAGTATTAATTTGACTAATTTGTCCATCTATAGTTCCACCATTTACTATATAAAAACTAAAATCTATATAATCACCCGGTTTATTAAAAGTACCACTATAATTAATTGTAGTGGAATCTGTTATAGTAGCTGTAGGAGAAGTTACTGTAGATGTACTAAGTACATTAATATTAGAGAAATGCAAATCAAAAGAACTATTAGTAAATGAAAAAGATGCATTCATAATTAAAGATGCAGTTATAACAGCAAAACCAATACTAATACATAGTATTAATATTAGAATAATAAATTTTCTAATATTTCTTCTCATATTATTTCTCCTATTATATATAAATTTTACTATAAAAAAACCAGTTAAACAACTGGTTCTATATCGATAAATTTTATTTCTTTTACTTTATTTCTTATTTCTTTTTTTAATTTATTTTCAAGTATTAAGAATTTTTTTATTGTTAGAGAATCTGATACATGTACTTTTATTATTGCATGATAGTATGTATACATTTTTATTAATTCTATTTCTTTTAATTCTACATTCTTATGTGTTTTTATTATTTCTGATATTTGTATTTTAATATCTTCATTATTTTCGGTATGTGTTAATAATGATGAAATGTTTGCTACCATCATTTTTATAGATACATAGAAAATATATATTATCATTCCTATACTACCTATTTTATCTACATCTATAAAGTCCGGAATATTTTTATTAAATAACATTATTATTGATACTAGTATTACTACTATAGTAGATACTAAATCTGCACGTGATTCATTAGCAGCTTCTAACATAAATTGATTTTTAAATTTTTTTCCAAAATGTACTAAGAAATATACAACTACTGATTTTAATCCTAATATCAAGAACAATATTATAAATACTTTTATATTTGGCACATAATGGCTTTCAAATATGAATAATTCTAATAGAATAAATAGACCTATTAAGAATAATAAGAATCCTGTGAATATATTAGATAAACTATATGCTTGTCCATAACCAAATGGATAGTTATGATTAGCTCTTCTTTTACCTATTTTATTAGTTATTATACTTGTGACATCAGTAATAAAGTCCATAAATGATTGTATAGCATCTGCAAGTAATGTAGAGAATTGAAAAAGTATTCCAAATGTCAATTTTATACAAGCTATTAATAAATTTAATAACATTGTGATAATTATTATTCTGTTTTCTTTCATAATTACCTCCATCTTCTTCATTATACAAAAAAAGTAGATATAAATCTACTTTAATCTATCAAATGTAACTTTACCAATACTGGCATTTTTTAAATCATTAATAATTATATTAGATACTTTTTCATAATCAGCTACTCCACCTCTAGATAATGCACCTCTACGTGCAGCAATAGTATCATATACTTCTATAAAGTCTTCATCTAATTCTGTTACTCCATATCTTTCTTCTAGTAGATTTGGATATAACTCATATAATTTTTTAATTATAAATATAGCTATTTGATCTCTATTTAGTATTTCTTCTTTAATTGATGAGAAAGATGCTAATATATGAGCTTGTTCTTGATCATCAAACTTAGGCCAAAGAATTCCTGGAGAATCTAATAATTCTAAATCTTTATTAATTCTTATCCATGAAAGTGTTTTAGTAAATCCTGGAGTATTAGCAACACCTACACTCTTTCTTCCTACTAATCTATTTATTAAAGTAGATTTACCTGCATTAGGTACTCCAACTATTAATACTCTTCCACTTCTTGCTTTAAGTCCTTTTTCTTCACGACGTATATTTTCTTCTTTCATTAGATCTTCTGTTACTTTTAATAATTCATTTAGATTAGAATTATTCATTAAATCTAGTTTAACTACTTTATATCCTTTTTCTTCATAGTATTTAGCAATTTTATCAGTTTCATCTTTGTCACATAAATCATACTTAGTCATTACTAATACTTTTGGTTTATCTTTAATTAAATCATCTATATCTACTATCTTACTTGATAGTGGCATTCTAGCATCTACTACTTCATATACTATATCTATAAGATTTAATTGTTCACTAATTAATCTTTTAGTTTTAGCCATGTGTCCTGGATACCAATTGATTTGTAATTCTGCCGACATTTTATCTTTTCCATTTTTACTCATATAAATCACGTCCTTCTTCAATAAAATAATATAAAGATTTAAACTTAACCAAATATAATTATATCATATCTTAGTCATATTTTAATGCTTTAATCGCATTTTCATATTGACTCGCATACTTCAAAATAATTTCAACTGTTCCCTTATCATTTACGTATATTTTATCTATGAAACTACTTAAAACATTTCTATTAAGTTCTTTTATCTTCCCATTTGCTTTTATGTTTTTAAGCCATTTTAAATCTATATCATTTTTTTTATTAATATTTAATTTATCCTTTTCTAATCGTAATCTGTTTAATTCATATAAATATTCCATGTTATATCTATCAAAATCATCTTTTAAAATATAATCATTTTTATAATCTTCTAGTATTTCATCTAATAATTTATTATATTTATTTATTT
>JAUNMV010000019.1 GCA_030531695.1 Bacilli bacterium
TTAATACTATTATTCTATATTCTCTTAATGCTTCATAGTATGGACAATAACTTATAGAATAGTTTTTTATAAATAGGTCTTCTACTACTGGTTCAATATTCTCTATATCACTTATTAGATATACTTCACTACCACTATTACCTGTATTTGCTTTTATTACTACTTTTTTATTATGATTATAAAAATATTCTTTTATTAAATTTATATCTTTACAGTCTTGTGCATAATAAGCCTCATTATCTTTAGAATAGAATATATTGTGTTCTATTACTGGTATATTTTCATCTTTTAATACTTCATATACTGCATACTTATCATCAAATATGTTACCTAAAGCATGGGTGTTTAAATCAAACTTATATCCTGTAATAAATCTTGTTTTATTATTCTTTTCTAGTTTAATAATCCAATCTTTAGATAGATATTTATACTTAATATTTAGTTCTTTACATATTTCATCTAAATAGTTATGTATTACATTACCTTCTATCATAGTATCACTCTCCAACGTGTCAATTTATTTTAACACTGGTAATCTAAATTGACAATGAATTAGTTATTCTTTAAAATACAATTATCGAGGTGATTCTATGAATAGTAATACAATTAATAATATAGTTAATACTATTAATAATAATGGTGTAGTAGTTATGCCTACTGATACTGTATATGGAATAGTATGTTCTGCGGTTAATGTAGAGGCAGTAGATAAAGCATATCAATTAAAGAATAGAGATTATTCTAAAGCTATGATTATATTGGTATCTAATAGAGAGATGCTTCATAAATATACTAAGAATATAAGTAAGTTAGAAGAAGAATTAATTATAGATTCTCCTTGTCCTACTACTGTTATATTAAAAAGGAATGAGGAATTACTTCCTGATATATTATGTAATGGTACTGATGAGATTGCGGTTAGAAGACCTAAGGATTTAGATTTAATTGATATTATTGATAGAGTTAATGTACCTGTAGTTGCGACTAGTGCGAATGTAACTCATTCTAAGACTATTACTGATATTAGTTTACTAGATGATAGTATTAAAAATAATGTGGATTTAATTATAGATGGTGGTCATATTGATAGAGGGGCTTCTACTATAGTTAAAGTAGTAGATGATAAATTGATAATACTTAGAGATAATGAAAGTACTTATAAACTTATAGATAAATATAAAGATAAGATAATTTAACTTATCTTTTTTGTTTGATTATAACAAAAAAGAGAGTTTAATAACTCTCTATCTATTATTCCAGCTTCCTGGGAAGTTTACTAATCGTGTTGGGTTAATACTACTTCTTTGGTATGTAGCCCATGTACATCCTCCACCTGAATGCCAATCACATGTAGTAATCTCTAAGTGTACGTGTGGACCTGTAGACCATCCAGTAGAACCCATTACTCCAATCTTTGTATATGGAGATATTATTTCTCCTTCTCTTATACTTCCGAAGGCTCTAAAGTGACAATATGTTGAATAGATATAACTACCATTATAGTTATGTCTTATTTTTACACATAATGCACCATATACATCATAATATACTTTCCATACTTGTCCTGAAGCTATAGGATAAACATCTATAGATTTATTAGAACTAGACATATCTATTCCTAAGTGTCCTCCATATCCAGAATATCCTTGAGTTAAATATCCATATTGTATAGGTCTAAAGAATCCATTTGTAGATGGAATTGATCCACCTGTAGATTGATTTACTCTATATTGGCATTGTTGGATATCTTCTGTAGCTCCACAACCTAATGATTTATAGTAACTTACATTGTTTTTTGCAGCTCTTATTTGATCTTCTAGAGCAGGCATTGTTTCTCTTACTGATCTAGAATCAGCATTAATTCTTTCTTTTTCTGCTTCTAGTTCTTCTTCCATCTTTCTAAGTTCTTGCTTCTTAGAAGATAGTTCTGCTTGTTTTTGTTCATTTCTTTTGATTAATTCATCAAGTTCTTGCATAACTTGTCTATTATAATCAGTTAATTGTTCTACTACTGATAATCTATAAATCATATCAGTAATAGTTTTAGCTCCGAAAGCATATTCTAAGTAAGCATTTTCACCATTTGATACTTGGTAATACTCCATTATTCTTTTGCTTTCTTCTGTTTTCTTTTCTATTTCTTTGTTACTTTCATCTATTTCATTTTGTAACTCTCTTATTTCATTTTCAGCGGCTTCTATTTTTTCTTCGATAGCTGCGATTTTCTTTTTGATTTCAGCAACTTCTTCATCATTCTTAGCAATTCTTGCTTGTTTTTCTTCAAGTTGCCTTGTGTAGTTTGCGACTTCTGTTTCGAATTCGCTAATTGTTTTAGCACTAGTTTCTACAGGTAGTAATAATGTAGATACCATTACTAAGATAAGTACAAATATAGATACTTTTTTCGTTTTCATTATATCTTTAAATATCTCTTAACGGCACCGGCACTACCAACCATACCTACTATCATTCCTATTAATAGTACTATACCAGAAGCTTGATACATAAATGGTTCTGGTTCTATTAATTGAATTAATTCTGTGAATAAATGACCATCATAATGATTATAGAAAGCTAAATATCCATATGTAGTAAATATTATAGGAACTATTGATCCTAATAGACCTAATATCATACCTTCTATTACGAATGGTGTTTTTATAGTGATATTACTTGCTCCTACTAGTCTCATAATACCTATTTCTCTTTTTCTTGCATCTATAGTTAACTTAATAGTATTAACAATTAAGAATACTGTTACTAATATTAAAGCTCCTACTACTATTAGTGTTGCTTTCTTTATAGATGAGAATGCTTCAATTAATTTATCAACCATTCCTTCTCCATAGTTAACTACTGATACTTTATCAATTTTCTTTATTTTTTCTGCTGTTGTACTTATTTGTTCTGCATCTTTTACTTTTAATTTAAAAGTATCTTTTAATGGGCTTTCTTCTTCATCCCAATTTTCTAATACAGCATTGAATACTTCTGATTCTGATTGCATTTGTTCTTTTACTGCAACTTTATCTTGGAATTCAATACTATCAATATTTTTAATTAATCCTAATTCTTCTTTTACTTGGGCTACATCCTCTTTAGTAGCATCTCTATCTAAGAATACTACTATAGTCAAATCTTTTTCTATTTCACTAGTAAAGTTTTGAACATTGAATGAAGCTATTATTGCGATTGAGACAATTATTAGAGTTATTGTGATACATGATATAGAGGCTAATGATAAACTGAAGTTTCTTATTACACTTTTTACAGCATCTCTGATGCTTCTTCCTAACATTCTAAATGGCTTCACTGTTATAAGTTCCTTTCTTCTTAAAGTTTACTAAGTGACCATCTTTTAGGATAATTACTTGTTTCTTCATTTTATCTACTATATCTTTATCATGTGTTGCCATGATAATTGTAGTACCTCTATTTTTATTAATATCATCTAATACTTGCATAATTTCCATACTCTTTTCTGGATCTAGATTTCCAGTTGGCTCATCACATAATAATAATTTAGGATCATTTACTATAGCTCTGGCTATGGCTACTCTTTGTTGTTCTCCACCTGATAATTGATCTGGATAATTGTGAATCTTATTCTTTAATCCTACATCTTCAAGTGCTTTTAATACTTTTTGTCTTATCTCATCTTTAGGAGCTCCAATAACCTCTAAAGCAAATGCTACATTTTCATATACTGTTTGTTTTTCTAATAATCTATAATTTTGGAATACTATTCCTAGTTTTCTTCTTAATTTATATACTTTTTTATTTCTTAATTTAGCAACGTCTAGTCCACCTACTATTATTTGTCCTTTACTTGGTTTTTCCTCACGGTACAACATTTTTATCAATGTACTCTTACCACTACCAGAACCACCAATAACAAAGACAAAGGCACCCTTTTCAATGGCTAAATTTAGATCATAAATTGCTGTAACGCCGTTTTTATAACGTTTTTCAACATTTTTAATTCTAATTAAATCCATCTTCTCCTCCTATCCTTATTAATTTATTTTATCATATATTTCAACATATTTAAACAAATTCAAATATTTTTCTTTTTTGTCAACAAAAAAGAGCCATTAACTAGCTCCTTTTACTTCATATGAGTCTGTTGCGACAAAGAAGGCTTTATCATCTATCATTCTTATTCCTTCTTTTACTTTATAGTAATCACGTGATGGTATTACTGTTAGAATAACATTTTTTCTTTTTTCTAATAGACCACCTTTTACATCAAAGTTAGTTGTATCATGACCTAAATTATTAATTATAAATTCTGATATATCATCTGGTTTAGTTGTTACTATATAGAAGGCTTTATTCTTAGAGATACCTAATAATACTTTATCCATAATTAGATTATTAATATATAAGAATAATACTGCATACATTGCTTTAGTTAATCCAAAGTAGTATGAAGCTACTAGTACTATAGTACCATTAATAATAAATGATGATTTTGCGACTGGCATATGAATTTTCTCAAACAATATTTGACTAAATGCACTAAATCCACCAGAGTTGTATCCAATTTTATATACAATACCATTAGCTATACCATTTATTATACCGGCAAATATTACTATTACAAACATATCATTAGTACTGAAATATACTTCTTGTTCTATAAAAGCTGTTAGTTTTACTAGTATTGGGAATGATAAAGATGCATATGCTGTAGATAATGTTTTTTCTTTACCTAAAAATATCCAACTTGCTAGTAAACATATAATTGATAATACTAATATTGTTATATATGGTTCTATATTTAAAGCTGCTTTTATAATAGTACCTACTCCACCTGTACCTCCTGATACTATATCAAGTGGTAGTAATAGTACGTTATAGCATACTGCTGATAATAACAACATTAAAGTCATTATCGTATAATCTCTTGCGATATTTTTTATTCTTAGTTTTTGAAGATGATCCATATTATTCACCTCCAAATACTTCATATGCATCTGTTACTACAAAGAAAGCATCTTTGTCTATTTCGCTTATACCTGTACGTAATCTATAGTATTCTTTTGTAGGTAATACACACATTAAGACATTTCTGTTTTCTTTTTTAAATCCACCTTTAGCTTTAAAGATAGTTACTCCATGATTTAAACTCTTTAATATATACTCTTTTACTTCATCGTCTTTATCTGTAATTATATAGAAAGCTTTACTATCAGATATACCTAATATAACTCTATCTGACATGATACTTATTATATACAAAATAACTATTGAGTACATTAATCTAGTCATTCCAAAGACAAATGATGAACCTAATACTATAAAACCATCTGTTAGTAACATACTTGTACCTATACCTATTTTAAAGTACTTAGATACTATTAAATTAACTATATCTGTACCACCTGTAGAGAATCCTGCTTTAAATACAAGTCCTGCTCCAAAACCAAATAGAGCTCCTCCAAAGACACTTGATAATAGTAATTGTGATGTATCTATGTAGAATAAATCTGTTACATTTTTAGTTATACTTATAAACACTGGTAAAAGTAAAGCTCCTAAGATAGTTGCTCTAGTCTTTTCTTTACCTAATGTAAAATAGCTTAATATTAATAATAATATATTAAAGAATAATATTATTAATGAACTATCTACTGGGATAAAATTATTAATAATTATAGCTAGACCTGTTACTCCTCCAGGAACTAAGTTATTAGGCGCTAAAAATATATTGTACGATAAAGATACTAATAATAGTCCTAATAGAAAAGTAATAGTTCTTTTAATATAAGATTTCTTATTAATTAATTCTAATATATGTTTATTATCCCTTAATGTTTTCATACTACAACCTCTTTTTTAAATTACTTTCAATAAATGCATCTAAGTCTCCATCTAATACTGCTCCTACATTACTTGTTTCATAGTTAGTACGATGATCTTTAACCATAGAGTATGGATGCATTACATAACTTCTTATTTGAGAACCGAAGGCATTATCCATTTGTTCTCCTTTTACTGCTTGTAATTCTTTTTCTTGTTCTTCTAATTTTCTAATTAATAATTTTGATTTTAATACTTTTATTGCTTGTTCTTTGTTTTGTATTTGACTACGTTCATTTTGACAAGTTACTACTATCTTTGTAGGTAAGTGTGTTACACGTACTGCAGAGTCTGTAGTGTTTACTCCTTGTCCTCCTGCTCCAGTTGATCTATAGACATCTATCTTTAAGTCTTTTTCATCTATTTCGATAGTATTGTCTACTTCTATTTCAGGGGTTACTTCAACTGATGCAAATGAAGTATGTCTTCTATTATTTGAATCAAATGGTGATAGTCTAACTAGTCTATGAACACCTTTTTCATTTTTTAGATATCCATAGGCGTTTAATCCTTTAACTTTAACTGATACACTCTTTATACCTGCTTCATCACCTGCTTGATAATCAAGTAATTCCATCTTGTATCCTTTAGTCTCACACCATCTTGTATACATTCTATATAACATATTAGCCCAGTCACAAGCCTCAGTTCCACCAGCTCCTGAGTGAATTTCTAATATGCAATCTTTACTATCATATGGACCATTTAGTAAAAGTAATAGATTTAATTTTTCTATTTCTTCATTTTGTCTTAATACTCCATATTCTATATCAGAGAATCCATGTTCTTCTGGTTCCATTAAATCTAATAGTTCTTTGTTTGCTTGTAGTTCATCTTTCGCATTATTTATAGATTCTATTAGAGTTTTTAACTCATTAATTTGTTTAATTGTATCCTCTGCTTTATTACGATCATCCCAAAAAGTAGGTTCATACGTTTTCTTTTCTAACTCTTTTACTTCTTGTTCTTTTGACTCAATGTCAAAGTGACCTCCATAAATCGTTAATTATCTTCTGATTATCAATAATCATCTTTTCTATATCTCTTTTTTCCATATGTCCTCCTATTAATATAACCAATTTGGTATTATTAATACTTCTTTGGTTTTAGAATACCATATTTTAATGTTTTTTTAAATATATCTAGATTATTAGAAGTATATCTTTATATATTTTTACATATATTATTATAGAGGAAGGTTCACTTATAGTGTGAAGATCCTCTGTACATAGATAAAGCTCCTTTATAAGGAGCTTTTTTTATTGTTTTGGTGTATAAGTTGTATTATAACCTGGATTATCTACTGGACGATATGCATTAGGATATTCTATATCTGTTTGGATATCCATTACTATTTTTTGTAGTTTTGGATATATTAGTTGTGGATCTTCTATATCTAGGAATGCTTGAGCTACTAAGTTTTTACCATTTGTAGTATATGGTCCACCTGTTGTTTCTAGATAGATATCTCCTACTCCCAAAAGTTTATCTATAACTCCAATTCTTAGACTAACATTAGTTAGATCTTTATAATATATTGTTTGGAAGTTTCCGGCGATAAAACCATTTTCAATAATAATTCTTTTATCTGTTACATAGTATGATGTGTTTTTCCATTTTCTACTAGCAGTTAAAACGTTTGCTAACCAAACCCATACTGGCATTAAGTGTAATGCAAAGAATGGAATTAAGAAGAATAACATTGGTCCAATTTCATCAGCTGAATTTAATGCGGCTATAATAAATGTAGAATCAAATGCCAACCATATTAAAGCTATTGGTGCCATTACTATAGATTTATTTAAAATAAATGCAGCTTTTTTAGGTTTACCTTTCCAAATTAATTGTTCTCCTTCTACTAGTGGATTTATTCCATAATTTAAATCATTATTTAATCCATCGTACTTTGACATATATTCACTACCCTTCTAATATAATTATATATATTTATATTTAATTACTCAATAATATATAATTATTTATTCTTTATTTTATTTTTAGTGGCATATTCTGACACTTTTTGGAAGTTATCGTCGTAATTATATCTATTTCTACTAAATTGTAACCATAACTCTCCAAATGATTTTCCAGTATTTATTAGGTCTATTACTTCTTGAGATTTCATAGCTGGATTATTAGGTTGATTATTTAAATCTACATAGTCTTCTTCAGAATATATCTCAGCTTGTAAATCTGCTTCTAATTTATCACAGAAGAAAGCAAATTTTGCTTCTTCTGTTTTTCTTTCATCAAATTCTATTACTAGATCTTTAAGCTTGTCTTTACAAGACAAGGATGATAGTACTTCATCTACTGCATTATGACCTAAACGTAATTTTTCTTCTTTAGATATATCAAATAAAGTTAAGTCTCCTATTACTATTTCTTCTAATTCATGAATAGATAACATCATTAATACTTTTTTAATATCAATGTCATAATTATATTCAGAATACATAGCAAGTGCTAGCATTTGAACTCCATATACGTGTTCTGCTACACTTTCTATTCTATCTTTTGAGACATTCCAGTCTTTCCAACCTTTTCTAATTACATTTTTTAACTTATTACATAATACGTAATATTCTATAACATTCTTTTCTTTTTCCATATTATCTCCATAGATCTCCATTAATATGAGCAGTTAAAGCCATTATAAAGGCATTTTCTGTTATATCTATTCTTGATACTTGATCTTTTGTTAGTATTCCTATTCCACCTTTTCCTTTAGATAGTTCATTACCATCTAGTAATCTATCCATTAATCTACCAAAGTCTGTTTCTTTTATTTCATCCATATATCTTTCTGGTATTGGGAATCCTTGTGATGTACCTACACTTTGAATACCTTTATTATCTTCTACTGTTGCGATATTCATTTCTATTATTGTACCTAATGAAGTTGTAATACCTCCTTCTATAGCTACATAGAAATCTGCTTCTATATTATTATCTTTTGCATACTTTTTAACATTCTTTACTCTGTTTCTTGAACCAGTTAACACTTCTTTATCAAATGGTTGATCTGGAACATCTGATGATACTGGAATTCCTTCTATTTCTACATTATCAAAGTATCTTTCAAACGCCTTTCTACAACCCTCTATCTTGCCCGGATTTTTTGTACCTATAAGTATTTTCATCATCGTCACCTCTTCGTCTTTTTCTACTTATTATATTATTTGGTAATGAAAAATTACCATCTTTTTCTAATCCATATTTTAAATATGAAGTATCTGTTCTACCTAAATAGTAATAAATTGCTTCTGTTCTTAATATTACTCCAAAAGCATCAAATTCTTTGAAAGTATTACCAGATAAATATCCTACTGTTCTTATACCTTGTTTTATATCTTTAGCTGATTCCAAATCATAATCAAAACATTTATCTCTACTATCATGTGATAAAATAGCTGTCGTTACATCATCAAAACTATAAGTATCAGTCTCATCATCATAAATTAAATTTATTTGATGATTTTTAGGTAACATATTATCACATATTACACATACTGAATAAATACCATTATGTTCTAGTAACAATTTATAATACTGAGCTATAGAATTACATACACCTGTGTGATTAGTAATCATCGTTTGTAATTCTTCAGCTGGATCTCTTTTTCTATGAAATAATTTATTATTATATCTATGATAGATATATCTAATAATATTAGGATTAGCTACATTATTTTCTCTTAAATAGTTTTCTATATCATCTACTGATTTAGCTACTTTTAGTAAAATATCTATAAATAGTAAATAATCATATTGAGCATTATCGCTTAAATAATCAAATATTCTTTTTCTTTTATCATAAGCACTTAAAGTAGATTTATCTACACCTTGAAATATTATACTGTCATCTTGTTTTATTTTTTCTCTTAAATGTGTCCAGTTACCTATCTTCATATAATCACCTGTTGTCCTCACAAATATTATAACAATATTATCTAACAAAAAAATAGTCTATTATTTAGACTATTCTTAATCTACTACTCTTTGATGAAGTGTTACAGTAAATGTTGAACCTTTACCGTATGTACTTTCTACTTCTATTTTTCCATCTAACATATCTACTAATGATTTAGTAATTGCTAGACCTAAACCTGTTCCTCCAATAGTTGTATTCTTATCACTATCTAATCTTTGGAACTTAGTAAATATTGTATTTAGTTGAGCTTCTTCTATACCTCTACCTGTATCAGTTACTATTATTGTTAATTTAGCATTAGATCTTTCCACTTCTACATCTATTGCTAATTCTACGTAACCAGATTCAGTATATTTAACGGCATTAGTTAATAAATTCATAATTATTTGTTTTACTTTATTACTATCTCCATAGAAGAATGTAGGTAAATCTTCTGATATATTTTTTCTAAATTCTATACTCTTATCATTAATATGAAGATTTATTATCTTAATAACTTTATCTAATTCTTCTTTAAAATTATATCGAGATTCTATTACATCCATTTCATTTGCTTCTATTCTACTGATATCCAGAATACCATTTAAGATATCTAATAAGTTCATTGAAGAGATAATTATATCTTTATTATCTACATGTATTTCATCTAAATCATCTGATGTATCTATTATTTGAGCAAGTCCTAAGATGGCATTTAATGGAGTTCTAAGTTCATGAGACATACTAGATAAGAAATCTGTTTTTGCTCTATTAGATTTTTCAGCTTGTGTTTTTGCTAATTGTAATTGAGCAATTAAGTTGATATCAGGGTTCTCTATTGTATGATACATGAGATAACTTATTGAAGTTACTGCTAAAGTATATATACAAGTAGTTGGGTCAGTTAATGTTACTGTTAATATTACTGCTTCTTCCATTAATAAGAAGAAGAAAGGAATAGTCTTAATCTTTTTAACATCTTTCCAGTTACGAATTAAATCTATTGTTCCTAAGAAGATTAATACGCCACCTAATCCATAAATAAAATCAACACTTATACCCCAATATTGTAGGATTCCATTAGGTTGTATTACTGCTTTCATTGGAAGTATTACAGTAATAAGAGCAGCTATTATACAAAAGTATCTACCATACTTAACTATTTTCTTTTTATATTTTGCCATCCAGTTATTAAATCTATCGTTGTTTTCATTAATAATTATTATATTGTAATAAAAGAATAGTACATACCACATAGTTTGAGAAGCATTATGTACTCTTTCAACAAATCTACTTATAAATACATCACCATATATATAAGCAAAACTTATATATAATAAGTGAAATACTAGTACGAGCATGTCTGTAATTATAAGATAACTATATATCTTATTTTCCATGTTTCCCATATTCTTTTTAATAAAATATATGATTGCTAGAAAACCACAGAATATAAGACACACTACGTTAGTAGTAAATGATATCAAGTTCATATAACATCACTGCCAATCCTATTTTTCTTATTTTATTATAACATGATATTTATAATTATGTATAAAAAAAGACTTGTTTTCACAAGTCTAATATTCTTCACTTTGGATATATTCACTTTCACAAGTTAAATTTATCTTTAATCCTTTTAAAGTTTTCTTATCTCCATTATCTACTATATATGTAGCATGAGCTTCACAATCTTTTAAATCTTTAAGACAAGATAGAGCTTTTTCAGTCATAGCATTAGTAACTGAACAAATGCTTAGTGCTGTTAAGACTTCTGGTAAAGTTAATCTAGAGCCATTATTCATCTCTTTCTTTAACTTAAGCATCGGTTCTAATACTGATGGAGATAATAGTTTTATATCATCTGGTATTTTACTTAAATATTTAATAGCATTAATTACTACACTAGATGCTGGTGTTAAGATATCAGTTTGTTTACCAGTAATAATCTTTCTATTAATCTTCATAGCAATAACTGGACAATTTTCTTTCTTACTCTTATCAAGAGCTGGTTTTATTACATCTAAGTAAGATTCATCTATTTTTAATTCATTCATTAATAACTTAATCTTTTTATAAGTATCTTCATCACATAAACCTAATTTATAATTATTCATCTCATTATAGTAACGTCTTACTATTTCTTTTTTAGCAGCTTCTTCTACTACTGCATTATCTGAAATACAGAAACCTACTACGTTTACTCCCATATCTGTTGGAGAATGATATATATCTTTGTTAGATACTTTATTTAAAATATTCTTTAGTACTGGGAACATTTCAATATCTCTATTATAGTTAACTGCTGTTACTCCATACTTTTCTAGATGGAATGGATCAATCATATTAACATCTTTTAAATCAGCAGTAGCTGCTTCATAAGCTAAATTAACAGGATGTTTAAGAGGAAGAGACCATACTGGGAATGTTTCAAATTTAGCATATCCAGCATTAACTCCTCTTTTATTCTCATGATATATTTGAGATAAACATGTAGCCAACTTACCGCTTCCTGGTCCTGGAGCATTAACTAATATTAATGGTTTAGTTGTTTCTATATATGGATTTGCTCCATATCCTTCTTCACTAACAATAGTATCTACATCTGTAGGATATCCTTTAGTAAATGTATGAATATAAGTTTTAATACCATTTCTATTCAACTTTTTAATAAACTTATCTACACTTACTTGATTCTTATATAAAGTAACTACAACACTATTAACAGAGAATCCCATCTTCTTAGAATCATTAATTAACTTTAATACTTCTACATCATATGTAATACCATATTCTCCTCTAGTCTTATTCTTTTCAATATCACCGGCATTAATACAGAATATTATTTCCAAATCATCTTTAAGTTCTTGAAACATATTAATTTTTACATCGTTCTTAAATCCAGGTAAGACACGTGCTGCGTGGCTATCATCGAATAACTTTCCACCTATTTCAAGATATAACTTATCGAACAATTTAAATCTTTCTCTTATTTTTTCACTTTGTATTTTTACATATTTATCATTATCAAAACCTATCTTCATAACTACACCTCCTGTTAGATTTTTATAATTCCTTTTTCATTATAGCACACTGATTTTTTTTGCATAGAAAAACTTTTCTTTTGCTTTGTTTTTTCTTAATAATATGAGATAATTATTATGTATAATTGGGGTGATGATATATGCGATTATATATTCAAGAAAAAGACAATCTTATAAAATTTAATTTACCGGCTAAAATAGATGGATCTATACTATATTCATTTAAATCTAGTGATAGTGGTATAGAGAATACTATTAATATAGATGCGATTAAAAATGAATGGATATTAAAAAGTAATGGAAGTATTAATATATATGGCGGAACTAATGAAATAATAGAAGCTGTTAAACTAGAAGAATATAGATGTATTCCTGTTTATACTGCAGCATCTAAACTTATATATATCTTTTGTTTACCTTCTGTTTGTAAGAAAGAAACTTGCTACGATATTAGTAATATTACTACTATTACTGTAGGTAGTGGTAATGATAATACTATTCAAAGTACACAAAAGTTGATGTCTGATAAACATGCAGTTATACAAAGAGAAAATAATTTTAATTTTATATATCCTGCTTCAAATAGTAATAACATTTATATATATGTTAATAATAAGAGAGTTACTCAGAAGACACAATTATTTGTAGGAGATATTATCTTTATGAATGGATTTAGACTTATTTGGATGAATCAATTTATTAAGATACCTATGGATACTAATTTATATAATGTACATGGATTATCTCCTAAGTTAGAGGCTCTTACTAAAGGATTTAAAGATTATACTCCTGTAGAAGAATATGATAGTAATGTACCTTTATATACAGATGATCAGTATTTTTCACATATGCCTAGAATTAGGACAGTACCTGAGGAATTTAATATTAAAGTAGATGCTCCTCCAGGAAATATGAATCCGGATAATGATATGCCTTTTCTACTAAGTATAGGTTCTAGTTTTACTATAGTTGGTATGATGGCAATATATGGATTAAATATATATAGTAATGTTAAAACTGGAGAGACTGATTTACTTAGATTACTACCTCAAATATTTATGTTGATTTCTATGTTAATAGGATCTGCTTTAATACCTTTCTTTACTCGAAGATGGAGTAAGAAGATGGCTAAAAAAAGAGAAGAAGAAAGACAGGAGAAATATACTAAATATTTAGAAGATGTAGAAGAAAAAATTAAAGTTGCTAAAGCTAAACAAGAACAAATCTTTAGAGAAAACTATTTAACAGGAGAAGAAAGTCTTACTGCTATAAAAAGTCATGCTTCTCAATTATGGAATAAAGAAATAGTAGATGATGACTTTATAGAAGTTAGATTAGGTACTGGAGATAGACCTTCTTTAATAAAAGTACAAGCTCCTGAAGAAAGTTTTACTTTAGATGATGATAATTTATTACAAGCAGTAATTGAATTAGGTAAAAGATATAATTTACTACATGATGTACCTATTACTATTAACTTTAAAGAAGAGATTGCTACTGCATTAGTGTTATTTAATAAAAATAAAGAATCTTTCTTAAATAATATAATGGTACAATTACTTACTACTCATAGTCCTTTAAACTTAAAGATAGTTATTATGACTAATAATAGTAATAGTTCTAGATGGGATTATTTAAGATATACTCCTCATTGTTGGAGTGATGATAAAGAAGTAAGATATTTTGCTAATAACAGTGATGATTTAAAAGTACTATGTCAAGTATTAGATAATGAATTCATCGAAAGAAGAAATGCTCAAGCAGAAAAGATGAAAGAAAGTAAAGAGTTAGTAAAAGATGATAGAACTGAGGCAGAATTATATGACTCATATTATTTAATTATTACTGATGATTTTAAATCTTTAAAAAACTATAAATTTATTAATGACTTATTAGAATCTGAATATAACTTTGGTTTCTCTATGGTAGTTATCGAAGATAGTTTAAAGAATATGCCTAAAGAATGTAAGAAGTTTGTTGTTATCGATGATAACGAAGGTGGTATGTTTAATAGTAATATTACTGAAGAACAAACTATTAAATTTAAAGCAGAATACTTTGGTAACTATAATATGAGAGAAGTTGGTAATGTAATTAGTAATATACCTGTACAAGGTAAAGATGCTGAAAGACAATTACCTACATCTTTATCATTTATGCAAATGTATAATATTGGTAATATTAAACAATTTAATGTTAGAAATAGATGGATGACTAGTGATCCTATGACTACATTAGCTGCTCCTGTAGGTGTTCATACTAATGGAGATCTATTCTACTTAAACTTACACGAAAAATATGATGGTCCACATGGATTAATTGCTGGATCTACTGGTTCTGGTAAATCTGAATTTATTATTACTTATATATTATCAATGGCTCTTAACTATGATCCTAAAGAAGTACAATTTGTACTAATCGACTATAAAGGTGGAGGGTTAGCTGGAGCTTTTGAAAATAGAGAGTTAGGTTATTCTATACCTCACTTAGCTGGTACTATAACAAACTTAGATACTGCAGAGATGAATCGTACTTTAGTATCTATTCAAAGTGAATTAAAAAGAAGACAAGCTAAATTTAATGAATATAAAGAAAAAGTTGGAGAAAGTACAATGGATATTTATAAATATCAAAGATTGTATAGAGATGGTTTAATAGATGAACCAATTTCTCACTTATTCATTATTTCAGATGAGTTTGCAGAATTAAAATCTCAACAACCTGAGTTTATGGATCAATTAGTATCTACTGCTCGTATAGGTCGTTCATTAGGAGTACACTTAATTCTTGCTACTCAAAAACCTTCTGGTGTTGTTAATGATCAGATTTGGTCTAACTCTAAATTTAAAGTATGTTTAAAAGTACAAACTAAATCAGACTCTATGGAAATGTTAAAGAGGCCTGAAGCTGCTAGTATTAAAGAAACTGGTAGATTCTACTTACAAGTTGGTTATGATGAATACTTCGATATCGGTCAATCTGCTTGGAGTGGAGATAGATATGTACCTGTTGAACGTATTATTAAAAAATTAGATGACTCAATTAACTTTGTTAATAATACAGGTAATATAATTAAAAACGCTACTGATGCTGTTAATATTGATACAAAAACAGAAGATTTAGGAGATCAATTAACTAATATAGTTAAATACTTATATGAAACTTCTAAAGAAGATAACTTTGAAATTAAAAAATTATGGTTACCTCCTTTAAGTAAAACAATTATTCTACAAGATTTATTAAATAAATATAAAGATAGTTTAACTATGAATGAATTAGTTGTTCCTATAGGAGAATATGATGCCCCTATTAGACAAGAACAAGGTTTATTTAGTGTTAATCTATTAAAAGGTAATGTATTAATAAATGGAGTTCCTTCATCTGGTAAAGAAAATGTTATATCTACTATGGTACAAGGATTATGTCAATTCCATACTCCTGAAGAAGTTAATATCTATATAGGTGACTTTGGAGCTGAGACATTAAAAATATTTAATAAGTATCCACAAGTTGGAGATGTATTCGTTACTGAAGAAGCTCAAAAATTAACTAATTTAATTAAAATGCTTAATAAAGAGTTTGAAACTAGAAAGAAGAAATATTCTGACTTTGGTGGTAACTTTATTGAATACAATAAATTATCTGGGGAAAAAGATAATGCTATCGTAGTATTCTTGAATAACTTTGAAAACTTTACTGAAAGTTATCCTAGAATGAGTGATATTTTTTCTACTCTATTTAGAGATGGTTATAAATATGGAATTATATTTGTTGTAACTGCTGCAGTTAATAATGCTATACGTGCTAGAGATGCTCAAAACTTTATTCATAAGATTTGCTTAAAATTATCTAATGATATGGCTTATAGAGAGATGTTAGGAGCTCCTAAAGGTCTTATTCCTGCAGATAATTATGGAAGAGGTTTATTCACAGTTGATAATAGTCCTGCTTTAGAATTCCAAACTGCAGATATTTGTAATAGAGATGATAAAACTAAATATGTAATTGATTTTGCGAAAGTATTAAAAGACAAATATAAGAATTCTAGAGCTAAAAGTATACCAGTACTTCCAGATATTGCATATGTTGATGATTATATGTATGAATTAGATGGATTAGAATGTGTACCTATAGGTGTTGAAGTAAATAGTCTAGAAGTATATGTACATAACTTCGTAGAAAATAAGATTAACTTAGTAGCTGCTAAAGCTATTAAGAGTCATACTTATTTCTTATATGCTTTAATTAAACAAATGCTTACTATTCCGAATGTAAAAGTAAATGTAGTTGATGCATTAAGTATATATCGTGGTGAATACGATAATGTAAATGTTTATAATGAGAATTTAGAACAAGGTTTTGTTAGAATGTATAATTCTGTTATAGATGATAGTAAAGCTACTGATACTAATGTATTCTTTGTAATAGGAGTTAAAGAATTTAAAGATGAAGTAAAAGGTAAGTATGGAGATAAATTTGAAAGCTTATTTGGAAAAGCTAAAGATTGTAAGAACAATATATTTGTATTCTTAGATGATTCTGATTCTTATAAATCATTACAAGTAGAAGATTGGTATAGAAAGAATATTAATAATACATTTGGTATATGGTTAGGTGAAGATATATCTATTCAAGTTGCTTTAGGAGTAACATCACTAAGTATTGAAGATAAACAAGTAATGTTCCCATTCATTGGATATCCAGTATATCAAGGAAATTATATGATTATGAAATACGTTGTAGATGGAGTTGATCGTAAAGATGAAGAATAAAGTACTTATAGAATTAATCGTACCAGTGTTAGAAGAAAGATATGATGTATATATCCCTGTAAATAGAAAGGTTGGAAATGTAATAGAACTATGTTCTAAAGTAGTATCTGACCTTTCTGGTGGATATTTTACAGTTACTGATGATCTTAATCTATATAGTGGTATTGATGGTAGTATGTATGATATAGATGAGATAGTTAGAAAGACCAATATAAGGAATGGAAGTAAATTAATATTAATGTGAGGGTGAGGTATAAATGAATTCAAATGATGTTGCAAACAAAATAAATCAATATAGAAATGCTTTAAATAAAGTTGTTTCTGTAAAAAATAATATAAGTTCTTCTATAAATAATTTAAATAGTATAGTAAATGTACAAAACCGTTGTTATAAAAAGGATGATGGTTGTGTTACTGGTACTTATTTAACTGATTTATTAGAAAAAGAAAAAGATGTTCTTTCTAATATTGAGAATAATATAATTCCTAATATAAATAGAATGATTCATAATTTAACTAATCAATATAAAGATTTAAAAATTAAAGAACAACTAGAGAGTGAGGGAATGTAGATGGCTAAATTAAAGATGGATGTCGATAAAGTTATTCAAGATGGAGAAGAACTAAAAAGTATTGCGAATGAATTTAATAATTTAATTGATAATACTTATGATAAGCTAATAAAAGTTAGTGAAAATAATGTTATTTCTAGTGAGAGTGAGAATGGTGTTGCTAACGTCTTTATTAAAACAGCTGAATATGATAAAAAGAACTTAAATAATATTGGAACTAATATGTATAAATTAGGTGAAGTTATTGTTAATTATGGTAATGATGTTAAGAATACTTCAAATGATACAATAGGAGGTTAATTATGGCAAAAGTAGAAATAGATACAGATGTAGAAGGTAATGAATTACTTCCATTAGTAGAAGAAGAAGTAAAGAACTTAAATGCTGCTCTTGATGAAGCAAGTGTTATTAGTTTTCCTGATTCAGGATTTGGATGGGGAAATGTTATAAGTAAAATATCTGATTGTGTTAACATTGCTAATAAATATAATAATTGGATTAATAGAATTCATACATCATATATTAAAAATATTAATGATAATACTGAAGTTTTAGCTAAATTTAAACTTGAAGACGTAAAAATAAAAGAAACCATTGTCAAGTGATGTGTATAAAATAATCAAAAATATTGAAATATAAATTTTAACTAGCTACAATGAAATTAGATATGAAGATAAGGAGATAAGATATGGCTACAGGAGTAAGTGTTGAAGGAGTACATACTCTTCAAGTAAGTTTATTAGATTCAATAGAATCTCTTAAAGCTTTAAAAGAAAAGTATGAAAATTGTTCAATAGATATCTTAGCTAATATTGAAGGTGAAGGTAAGACTAGTATTGCCAATCATTTAGATAAAGTTAAGAACCAATTAGCTATTGCTATTTCAAATATTGATACTTATATTACCGACTTAAATAAAATAGTCGATCATGCAGAGAATCAAGATTTAGAAATTAAGCGTCAAATTATCAGAGATGTCGAAAATATCGAAGCATTGAAAGGAGATTAATTTTATGCCAGATATAGGAAGTTTTGAATATGGCTATGATAGAGAAGGTGTAAATAAGTACATTGAAGATATCAAAGCTACAGCATTACAAGAAGCAAGTAAAGCAGTAAGAAACATTAGTGCCATTAAAAATTGTTGCGATGAGAACTGGAGAGGTAAAGCTAAGGATAACTTTGTTTCTAATCTAGAACAAGATTCTAACTATGTAGCTGTTCAATTTTATAAACTATATTCTAACTTAGTTTCAGAAATTGAATCTGTTAATGCAGCAATGGCTAATAAGGATGAAGAATTAGTTAAGAAAGACGCCGGTGGATTTATCGGTGGATTGAGAGGTTGGTAGAATATGGGAATTACAATGAGTGATGCACACATTGATTCATCAAAAAGAGATTCAATGTTAAATAGTAAATATGATTTTAACACTTTAGGTGAAGGTACTTCATTCAACCAAAAAGAAGTAGTTGATGATGAAGGATGGCTTTTTGGGTTAGGAAGAAAAACTCATAATGAAGATACTGGTGTTGATGTTGCCGGTATTACTCCTCAATTCGTTGATAGCTTCAAATCAACTATTCAAGAATATTGCAATAATGTTGAAGATGCACTTAAGCAATTAGATAAAGTTACTGAAGTAAGTATGGACTCTGCTATTAAGGGTGCTGGTATAAAAGATGCAGTTGTTGAATTTGTTCAAGCTGTTAGAAGTACAGCTACAGCATATTTAAATGCATTACATGAATCAGAAAATCAAATTATTGATAGTGTACATGCTGCTTACCAAGAGCAAGATGCAGACTTATCTGCTAACCTTAGATCTGATGCTAGTGATATCATTAACGCTGGACCTAAGTCCTAATATATAAGTGTTTATATATTATTTTTAAATTTTTTAAATCAAAAGACAAAAAAAATAAACTCGATTGAGTTTATTTTTTTATCTTGTTTTATTACTGTCTAATTTAATTTCTTCGTTTGTTTCTCTAATAATAATACTATTCTTTCCATCTTTTACGAAGTAATGTTTATTTGCGATAGCTGATGAATTAAACTCTGCTCCTGGAATTTTATATCCACTAGAATTTGTTTCATTCGCATATACTTTCATTATATAATCTTCACTATCTTCTATTGAGATACCATTTTTATTCTTATACATTTTATTAATTGTAGACCATGCTGAATTATCATAAGATGTAGATGAAGTTCTATAACGTTCTGCAGATTTATACATATTTTCTATTAACTCTTTAGCTTCTTTCTCAGAACTATATTTACCTAATTCTTTTATTAAGCCTTCTAAATCATGATATCCTGCATATTCCATAAATTTATCTGTACCTATAAGTTCACATATAACTCTTACATAGTTAGAGGCTTTTTTGTAGTTATCTCTACCCTCATAAACATCGTACTCTTGATTTAACATACTTACTAAACCTTCATCTAGTACCCATCCTAAATCTTTATATTTTCTATTTGATTCTAAGAAACCTTGTTGGAATAAGAAGTGAAAACATTCATGTAACTTAGTTTTCTTTATTTCTCCAGCTGATTTATTTTTTAAATCTTTAGAAAACTTGATAGTATTATCTTTATATGTGTATTGAGCCATTGTATCTCCACTAAATGATCCATTACTTGATACTTTTAGGTTAGGTAATGCTTTTAATATTTGATCTTGATCTAGATATTTACCATAGTTAGACATGAAGTCTCTTAATTCTGGATAGATATCATCTAATTCTTTTTGTAGATCTTCTCTAGAATAATATATTTCATCAAATCTATTAACAAACTCTTCATTACTTAAACCTAATTTATTAACAGTTTTAGTACCAGTAACTACTTCTTGTAGTTGTTGTGGTATTTCTTGTATCTTTTCTGGATGCATAATACCTGTAATTGTAGTTAAGGCTATTACTCCACCTAAACTTACACATATTAATAACTTTTTAATATTTCCTTTATTTGTATTTAAATTCTTCACTATCCATACCCCCTCAATAGTTAGCTAATTATACCACATTTTGGCATTTTAGTCAATTTTAGTAGGCTTTCTAACTTAATTATACTAAATATATTAGCACTATAAAAGCTCACTATAAGTGAGCTTAAAATAGTTTACATTTCTTTATATAAATATAGCTTTTTTTATTAAAGTGTAGACAAATGTGTAGATTTTTTAATATATAACATATCGTAATATCTTAATCTTCCGATTATTTTTTTACTCTTTATTAAATGGTTTTAAATTGCTTACTGCATCTTTTTGCGTAATTTCACTGTCATTATTATCTATATCAATCAATTTATATTTTGTATTACCCATACCTAACTCATGCATATAAGAAAGTTGTCTTAATCCATGTCTAGTTTCTATTCTTTCTACTATATCATGGTTTTCTTCTTTTCCCATTGCATAGATTAAATCAACACAAGCTGTATCCAATGCACAAATATCTCTTGAAGCTAATATACCAACATTTGGAGTTACTACAGGAGCAGCATTTACTCCTTCACAATCACATGAAACACTCATGTTTCTCATTACATTTATGAAAGTTATTTTATCTTTAAAATAATCAACTGTTGCTTTTGTACTTTCAGTCATTCTTTCCATAAAATCTTCTTCTGAAATGGACCATTGACTTTCACCTGGATAAGTATGAATCATTGCTTTTCCAATTCTTCCATCGGCGCAACCTATACCAATGTTTTTATTGCTTCCTCCAAATCCACCCATGGTGTGTCCTTTAAAATGAGTAAGTGCAATGAATGAATCGTAATTAACTATATTTTTACCCATAGTCATATGATCAAACCATTTACCATTTTCTATTGGTAAATCAACAGTACCATCTTCATCTATAATATCAACAGGGCAGAAATCCCAACCATTGATTTTTAAAGTTTCTCTATGTTGCTCTGTTGTATATCTATCACCATCATAATATGTATTTGTTTCAATTATTGTAGCATCTGGGCATTCATTTTTTATAAAATCTTTTACCCATTCTCTTGGAATAATATTTGGTCCATGAGGTTCTCCTGTATGCAACTTAATTGCTACTTTCCCATCAATATTTTCGTTTATCTTCTCGTATATTTTTTTTAAACCTTCTGAACTTAAATCACGAGTGAAATAAACAATTGATTCTTTACTATTTCTTTCATTAAAGGGAATGTATTTTTCTCCTCCCTTTTTTGCTTTTTTATCTTCCATTTTGTTTTCTCCTCATATTCATTATAACATAAAAGAACGAATTCTAATTCGTTCTATATATCTTACTCTTCAGATTATTTATTTTTCGAACTTTACTGATATACTATCATTACCTAAATTTGGTAAATTATCTATATGACCTATTTTAGTATAACTATATGATGTATCAAATGATTTGTAGAATATTACCAAACAATTATCTCCATATAACATAACATCTCCAACATTAATTCTTTTTGGATTAGATGAATTTGTAGGCAATGCTGTATCTAAATAAATATATTTTTCATTACCGTTTAATTCCCTCATATTTAATTCTTGAGGTAATAAACCAACAAAACTATTAGCAGTTTCATTATCTTCTAAATCAAGCTTATATTCTTTGCCGTTAATAATTGCTTTCACAGACTTAATCACCTCGTTCGAATTGTTTAATTCATGATTGTTGTTTTCTTGTTGGCTAGTTTGAGTATCTTGAGTATTAGTTACATTATTTTTTTGATTACAACCAACTACAATAAATAAACAAATAATTATTAATAAACCATATACTATCTTTTTCATTATTTCAAATTATCCTTTAATAATTTTTCTATTTTATCAAAAGGTATTATATTTTTTTGATCATATAAATCACAATGAGATGCATTTGGTACAATTAATAATTCTTTATTATCTTTATATTTACTATCTTTTATCATTTCATCATATTCCTCCTAACTTTCAATAAATATAATACCACAATTTTTCAAACTATAATGTTCATAATGTTACTATTTTACGATCTTAAATGGTAATATAGCTAAATATCTAAATCAAAGTGGCTCCAGCCCTTATTTTAGGTATTTTTTAATAAAAAGAAAAACTCGCGTTTTTCCTTATTTTATAAGGGCTTGCGAGTTATTTTCCACAGCATTGTTTGTATTTTTTACCTGAGCCACACGGAATTTAATTGCATATTTTTTGCAATAATCTTCCTATTATTTTATTTATTACATAGTTCTAATATTTTTTTCATTGTATTAGCTGTTCTAATAGTTATTTGATCTTTAACCGATTCCGTTGCAGTTCTTTTCCACCAATTAGAATTTCTATAATTATTTAAATCAAAAGACCAAAAAATAATGTTGTTATATTCTTCAACTTTATCAATATCTTTTGATGGTTCTCCTATACTATCATAAACATCTTTGCTACTAATGGGTGGCATAATAAAGATAATATTGTCATATATCTCTTTATTATTTGTTCCCCACCAATTTGGATTATGTTCTAATATATCTTTTAATTCTAAATGTTCAATGACATATACAGCAATCTCTAAAGAAAATTTCTTTTTGATTAAAGTTTTAATATCATCAACAATATATTCTTTACTATTATCAGAATTTAGAATAACATTACCACTATTCAAATATGTTATAACATCTGAATAATTATTACTTTCTAATGAATTTTTTAATTCACTCATAGCAATCTTATTTTTGCCACTTATGTTTACTCCTCTTAGCAAGACAATATATTTCATACACATAACCAACTTTCAATAAATATTATACCATGCTTTTATATGTTTATAACTAATCGGAATATTACTATTCTATGATCAAAAAAACTATCCAAAATATCTTTGAATAGTCTTTTTTTTAAAATTTCAGGGTATCTAAAAGGTATCTAATTCGCGTTTTTTCACGTTTCTTCACTTTTAGATTATCGTAAACCGTTGATATTACTTACTTTCCGTGGCACTGCTTATATTTCTTACCAGACCCACATGCTCGACCTTTGACCATATTTTACTTATATATGGTACAAATAGTATTATGTGTTTTTCCCTTATTTTATGGGCATTTAGTACATTATATTATTAGTATTATCTATATTATAAATATTACTAATTTTATATGTTATGTGGACAAAATGTGGACAAAAATCATCTTTTCACAGCATTTTGTTTCCGTAATCATTATATAATATTTATATTTTTAAAACAAGATCTATTAGATATATTCTTCAAAAATATCCCTAATATAAGTATTATTAATCCAAAAACAATGTTTAGTATATTCAGTTGCTCCTGTTAATTTATCTGGTATTGGTAATTTACAAGTATCTTGTGCATCTCTCCCATGTGGTCTGACATGGCATACACTATTTTCACTCATACCAACAAAATTTGTTTTTCTTATACCATTTTCTATTGATTTAACAATATTACCTGTCTTAATTGTATTATAAGTTTTCTTCCACATTTCCATTACTGATGTTTCAATATCTATTTCAGGCATATTCCATAACTTAATTCCTTTAAACACATATTCTCCATTTTCCATTTTAAATATAAAGAACATATATTTAGTTGTTTCTAATTCTTCTTTTAAATCACAATCTTCCCAATCTTGATTAACTATTTCAGTATATTTAAAATATGGGAATGATATAGATTCTTTTATTCTACCATTTTCTTCTATACGAATTGTTTTAGGGATAATTTTTGCTTTTTGAAATTCTTCTGTTTCTGCTAATTTACTTTTTACATTAAACATTCTACTAATAAGCATATTATTAATATTTTTAGCATTAGATTCTAAATTAAATTCATTCATTAATTCCTTTTGAGTTTTACCTTTGTATTTATCAACTACATTATTAATAAATTCATTAAATGTATTTGATGTACCTTTTAACACTTTTTCAACATTAGAATAATCCCCAATATATTTTCTAACAAGTTGTGTCATA
>JAUNMV010000020.1 GCA_030531695.1 Bacilli bacterium
ACAATAGTATTAGCATTTTGATTTGTAATATAAATAATTAATAAAAATCGAAAAAATCATACTGCTGTAGCATTTACAGCTAAATTAACAGGTATCCAATTAAACATAATAACCTCCTATAGAAAAATAGTTTTTCCAATATTAAAGAGTTTCAACTTCATCAGAAGAATTCTCTTCTACTATTTTTTGTCCTAAAGTAACTAAGAATGTAGAACCAACATTTTCTGTAGAATTAACACTAATCTTACCACCTAATAAATCTACCAAAGATTTAGTAATAGCTAGACCTAAACCTGTACCTGAAATATCTGTATCTTTGTCTTCTTCTCTTCTATAAAACTTAGTAAATAATAATTCAACTTGATCTCCACTAATACCTCTACCAGTATCAGTAATACTAATTCTTAGATTACAAACATCTTTAACATTTATACAATCAACTACAAATTCTATGTATCCTTGATCAGTATATTTAATCGCATTAGTTAATAAGTTTGATGCAATTCTTTTAATCTTACCATAATCACCATTTAATGTTTTAGGTAAATCACTTGATATTCTAGTTCTAAGTTCAATTGGCTTATCACCAATTCTTACTTTCATAATCTTCTCTAAATCAGTAAATACATCTATTGGATTATAATTACTATTAACCATTTCCATATTATTAGCTTCTAACTGGTTAATATCTAATATACTATCTACCAATTCTAGTAAGTTATGAGAAGCTTGTAATATGTCATCAGCATCACTACTAATATCTTCTAAATTATCTTCAGTCTTAATCATTTGAGTTAATCCAACAATTGCATTTAATGGTGTTCTTAACTCATGAGACATACTACTTAAGAAATCACTTTTAGCATTATTAGCTTTTTCAGCACTACTCTTAGCATATTCTAATTCTGTAATTAACTTTAAATCAGGATTTTCAATAGTATGGAACATAACATAAGCACCTAAAGTTAAAGATAAAGAAACAGTACATAATGTAGGATCAACTAAATTAACAATAATCGCAATAGTTTCTAATACCATAACTATACCGATAGGAGCCATCTTTTTCTTACTTAGTTTCTTCCAATTAATAAGTAATATAGGTACAAGGAAAAACACTAAAATCATAGAATAAACAGTTACAAAGTCATTAATGGCTGGTCCATATGCATAACTAACAAATCCATCATTTCTAAATTCATACTTTATAGGAATAATAAACTCTATAATACCAACTATAAATAAAACTATAAATGTAATTAAGAATATAATCTTTCTCTTATTCTTAGTAATTATCTTAGTTTTTTCATTATTCTCTATCGCAATAATGACTGCATAATTAAATAAAAAAGTAAAGAAAGATATTATAAAGAAATATGCAAATCTCTTAGATAAACCAATTAATAATAAATTATCAGGTTTATAATAACATAGTATAGGAAATAAAAATTCAAATAGTACTATAAAAAAGTCACATATAATTATAAATCTAAAGAATATATTCTCTATATTATTCATATTCTTTTTAGAAAAATATATTACTATAAGAAAAATAGAAAAACATAGACATACTAAATTTAAAGTTAAAGCAAATACATTCATCTAATCAACTCCTATAATGTTTCTACATCATTATTTTCATTTACAATCTTTTGGTTAAGTGTAACAGTAAAAGTAGTACCTTCTCCTAAAGCACTATTAACAGAAATATTACCATCCATCATTTCAACAATAGATTTAGTAATAGAAAGTCCTAGTCCGGTACCTTCTACATCACTATCTTTATTTTCTTCACTACGATAAAATCTATCAAAAATATGCTCTAAATCTTCTTTACTAATACCATGTCCTGTATCAGATACAGATATTTTTAAATTATATTTATCTTTCATTAAAATACCACTTACATCAAATACAATACATCCTTCATCAGTATATTTAACTGCATTAGATAATAAGTTATTAATAACAATTTTAATCTTATCCTTATCCCCATATAAAGCATTAGGTATATCAGAAGTAATACGTGTCTTTAATTCAACATTCTTTCCTTTTAATAAAGTATTAGTATTATTAATAACATTATTTAATAAGTCATTTAAATTATAATTAGAATTATAAATCTCTATAGTATTATTATCTATATTATTACTAATTAAAATACCATCTATTAACTCTAATAATTTTAAAGAAGATATCTTAATATCATTTAAATCATTATGCATATCATCAATATTAGTACTAGTTCTAGATACTTCTGTTAATCCAATAATTGCATTTAATGGTGTTCTTAATTCATGTGACATAGAAGAAAGAAATTCACTCTTAACTTGAGAAGCTTTTTCAGCAGAGTCTTTTGCTAAAGTAAGTTCATTAACTAATTTCATATCTGGATTCTCTATAGTATGATACATAATAAAAACTATAAAAGTAAATAATGGTTGAACTGTACCAAATAAAGGAAATACAAACATCATTATCATAGCAACTATACCTACTGGTAAAATCAAATAGAATGGTAATAATTTTTTACTAGATGTATATTTTTTTTTAATTGCTATTAAAAAGATAGATAATAAAATTAAACTTAATAAAATAATTGTATAAATAGTAGGAACAGGACCACTAGCATAAGTTATAGTTCCACCATCTACTACAAGACCATCATATTTCATAAAAAAGAAAGAAATACACAATATTGTATTACAAATAAATATTCCAAACAGTATTTTATTAACATTATTTTTTAAATAAGTATATATCTTCTCATTATGTTCATATGAAATAGCAAAAACATAGAATGTAAATATACAAAGCCATAATATTGATATACTAGTTACAAAAGAAAATAATTTTTGAAAGACAATATTAGGAATATTCAAATAAAATAAAACATCTTGAAAGAACGAAAATGAAAGTATAAAATCACAAACAAGTACTAATGTCTTATATATTTTATTTTCAATATTATTCATATTTTTTTTACTAAAATATGCAACATTTAAAATAATCATAAATAAGAAACACATCATAGATACTGTAAAATTAATCCAGAAAAATAAATTCATAAACTCAACTCCTATAAAGTTTCTATATTATTATCAACAACTAAATCTTGAGGTAATGTAACTAGAAAAGATGTACCCATACCTTCACTACTATTAACAGTTATTTGTCCATCCATAAGATCTAATAAACTCTTAGTAATAGCAAGTCCAAGTCCAGTACCTTCAATATCAGTATCTTTATCCTCATCTCTTCTATTAAATTTTGAGAATAAAGTAGCCATCTGTTCTTCACTAATGCCTCTACCAGTATCAGATATATTTATTCTTAGATTACATTTATTTTTAACAATAACTCCATCTACTACAAAATCAATATATCCAGAATCACTATATTTAACCGCATTAGTTAATAGATTCAAAATAATAGTTTTTACTTTACTCTTATCACCATATAAAACATTAGGTATATTTGAATCAATTCTGCATCTAAGTTCTAGTGGTTTATCACCTATTCTAAGTTTAATAATTCTTTCCAAATCATTAAATACTTCTATAGGATTATAATTATTATTAATAACTTCCATCTGATTAGATTCTAATTTATTTATATCTAAAATACTATCAACTAATTCTAGTAGATTATTACTAGCTTTTAATATATCATCCGCATCAGATCTAGTTTCTTCTTCTTGAGTAGTTGTTTGAATCATTTGAGTAAGTCCAACTATAGCATTAAGTGGAGTTCTTAATTCATGAGACATAGATGAAAGAAAGTCACTCTTCGCATTATTTGCTTTTTCAGCTTGATTCTTAGCTAACTCTAATTCTTTAATTAATTTTAAATCCGGATTTTCAATAGTCATATACATTAAATAACAAGTTGCTGTTAAAGAAACAGGAGCAAGACAAATAGTAGGAGCAAATATACTAACTATTAAAGTTATAGTTTCAAATAGAATAGCAACTCCTATAGGAGATAATTTCTTTTTCTCAACATTGTTCCAATTTCTCTTAAGAATAGGAATAAAAGTAAATACACAAAGTGCTGCAACTACAATTGCTACTCCATCAAGAGCAGGTCCATATACATAATCTATTATTCCAGTATTTCCATAGTGATAATATAAAGGTAAAATCATTTCAAAAACAAATATCAATACAATAACAATACTTATAATTAAATATAATAATAGAGATTTATCTTTAATTTTCTTACCTACTTCTTTACTATTTTCTAAACATAAGAAAGAAGCATATAAAAATATAAATATAAAGAAAACATTTAATACAGCTGAACTAATTCTTTCAGACAAACTGATAATAAGAATATTGTTCTTCATATAAAAACATGCATATAAAAATATTAACTCACAAATAATAATAAGAAAATCAGATAACAAAATTCCAATATAAAATTTATTTTCAATAGTCATTCTTTTCTTTTTAGAAGCATAAATAATTGTTAAAAAAGCAAGAAAGAATAAACACATATAGTTTAGAGTCACACTTATTAAGTTCATATTACTATCACCATACCCTACTATATAAATTTTATCATAAGATAAATAAGATATAAAGAAAAAAGAATGTTAAAACATTCTCAATTCTTTAAAATAAATCATATTTATATTTTCTTACACTATATACAAAAATATTTGCACATACTACTAAGAATATTAATGATAATCCTAACATTAAAGTCATGTCTCCAGTACCAACAATATCACCCAAAGTAACATTCTTAACATGTATTAAAGCAGGAGTACTTTCAACACTAGTATTACCCTCATTACTTATAATGCATTTAATATATTTACCATCCATTTCCATAGTAGGAGTAAATTTATATGTAGGTATAGCAGTAACACCTACTTTAGTATAATCTCCATCTTTAGTATCTGCCATATACCATGTGTATGTATTATTAGTACCATTAGCAGTAACACTAATACTACTTTCAACTCCGCTAGATAAAGTATATTCACTATCTAATTGTTTAACAATAGAAGGAGCTACATTAGTAGTAGTTAAAGTATAAGTAACACTTTCTCTATTATTAAAAGATGAAATAGTAATAACAGTAGTACCTGCATTAGTAGGTCTAATATATAAAATATCATTTAATACTTCTACATCACATATATCTTTAGTCATAGATATAACAGGTACACCTAAATTACTTTCATATAGACGAACACTTATATCATCTTCTCCAACAACACCACTTCCACTAGTAGAAGTTATTTCTAAATATGGTTTTTGTAACATATAATCAGCAAAAGCTTGAGTCATAGTATTATAATCAATATCTTCTAAATTACCTGCTACAGTAGGTATTAAAGCTTGTTGTACAATAGCATTTCTAATTAAAGTATTAGCATTATTTTTAATAGTAGTCTCATCAGTACCTATATAAGTTTTACTACTTTCTACTCTATTAGTATAATTAACTGTACTTTCCTTAGTAATATAATATTTAGTAAAAGAATCATCTAAATCAGTTAAATCAAATTCATCATATTTATATAAATTAACAGCGTCTAAATCACCATATGCATCACTAGTATCAAAACTACTTGTCTTATTAGTACCTAATAAACTATGTGCATAATCAAGTAATATAGTAGGATCACTAACACTGTTAGCTGTTCTATAAGCATAAACTTCAGCCATTAAAGTAAGTAAATCTCCTGCCCAACCAGAATAATTAGTACTTATACTAGTAATTCCACCATAACTAACAGTATCACCATATTTATGGTAACAACCTAATACAGCAATCATATGAACAAAGTCTACTCTCTTATAAGTATTTTCATCTACTAAAAAATCATTAGCTTGTATATCAACTCCTCCATGAGCAGTAACATAATCACTAAAAGCAGCATCAGGAGTACCAAGTAACATATTCCATTGTGCATCATTATATCTTAAACTACGAATATAATCTAAAGTTAATGTAGTAGAATCAGAACTACTACTTGTACTAGTTATATAATCTTTAGCAAATCCCTCTAATTTCCCTACTTCACCTATAATTCTTTGATTATCATTATCAGTAACAGCTAAACTATTAGAAAATAGAAAAGCACCTACTCCAACAATAACAATAATAACAAGCCACATAAGTAAAGCAAATTGACTTTTCTTCATCATATTATCACCTATTTTCCTACTATATTAATTATAAAATTTATAAAAATTTATGTCAATTATAATACTAATTAAAAAGATATTTTGACTTACTATTATTTATATATGTATACTTAAATTAAGGTGATTATATGAAGAAAAAGATAAATAAATACCTACTAGTATTTTATATAGTATCTATAATACTATTAATATACTCAGGATATTTAATAGTAGATTGGTTTATAGATAATAACCAAAATAAAAAAGCAAAAAATCATGTAATAGAAATAACTAATATTACAAAGATAACTAAAGATAGATATCCATATATTCAAATAGATTATAGTAATTTATTAATAGAAAATCCTGAAACTATAGGATGGATACAAGTACCTAATACTAATATTAATTATCCAGTAGTTCAATCAATTGATAATGAATATTACTTAAATCATAACTTTTATAAAAAATATAATCTTGCTGGATGGCCTTTCTTAGATTATAGAAATACACCAAATAATGATTATAATACAATTATTTATGGACATAACAGATTAGATGAATCAATGTTTGGCACATTAAAAAAACTATTAAAAGAAGATTATCATAATACCAATAAATATATATTCTTTAATACATTAACTACTATGAATACATATGAAATATTCTCAGTATATACAATAAATGCCAATGATTTTAAAGCTAATATTAATTTTAATGATGATAGTGAATATGAAGATTATCTAAATAATATTAAATCTCAAAGTACAATTAATTTAAAAAGTACTGTATCCGCAAAAGATAGAATAATTACTCTATATACATGTAGTGATAATACTAATGATAGAACTATAGTACATGCAAAACTAATACAAACAAAAAAGTTGGATAAATAATCCAACTTTTATTTTAATCTTTTATAAGAATCATTTTTAAATACATTATATTCAAATATATTTTTTTCTCTATTTTCATCTAATATTTTGAAATAATCTTCTAATTCCATTCTTATTACTTTATCATCTGTCTTTTTGTATAATTCTTTTAATATAGATACATTTTCATATTTATAGTTTTCTAAATAAGGTAAATCAATCTTATTTTTATTATAATATCTATCTACATTTATTCTTGCAATTACATAATCTACTGGTATTAAATTAGTAATACAAATAATCATGTAATATTTTAATACATTAAATTTATCTTTAAGTATATAAATAATTGTAGGTATTAGTAATATTATTTCACTAAATAAAATAGTATAAACTCCTAATCTTAATACTGTATATCCATAAGCACTTTCATACATATACATCCTATATATAGATGAGAATATAATGACTAATGTAAGAACAATCATAAATAGACTCATAGAAGTATTATATTTATTTTTCTTACTCTTCTTACTTAATAATATAATTGTAAGATTAATAAATGTAATAAACATTAATTGAAAGAATCCTTGTCTTGCATATTCTGAATATACTATACCTCCAGATACTCTATGTAGTAATAAAGATCTAATTTGTATAATATCAAATACTATATAAATAATATTTAATATCGTAAATAATAATTTAATAGTAAATTCATCAATATTAATATCTTTATAAGTAACTTTACTAGTATCTCTAAACTTATTAACTAAATAATATACTGTAATACTCATATAGAAGAATAAGAAAAACATATTTATAAATCTACCAGTTATTTCTGGTACTGATATATCATCAATTATATTAAATAGCCAACTAAATAATTTGCCAAATACTAAGTCTGCACTACTAAGTAAAGCTAATACAACAAATACTATTGGTAATACAATAATTAATGATTTAATTACTCTCTTACTATTATCAGTAACATGAAATAAATTACTAATATGTTTAATTACATAATTAGCAATATTCTCACAACACTCTAAAGGCATTAAGAATACTTTAACCATATTATCAATAATCACAATAAGATTATCAGTTGGTCTAATAGTAAATATATACATTAAGCCATAAAGACAAGGTATTGCGATAATATTTAATTCATCAAATACATTATTAAATATAAGATAATGTATAGAAAGAATTATTATTGGTATAAAGAATAATAATCCCCATTTATTATAAATAAGTTTATTAATCTTAAATATATAAAATAAATATATAAGTAATGGAATAGTAAATAATAAAACATTTATTCCAGTACTATTATCAAAAAATAAAATAGAATTCCAAATACATAAAATAATAATATAGATAAGTCCTATATTCATTTTAATCCTCCTTGTACTCTAGTATTTCTCCAGGAGTACATTTTAAAACTTCACATATTTTTTCTAAAGTAGAAAAACGAATTGCTTTTCCTTTATTAGTTTTTAAAATTGATAAATTAGCTTGTGTAATACCAATTCTTTCAGCTAATTCTTGACTAGACATTTTTCTTTTTGCCATCATTACATCTAAATTAACAACTATCATATATACCCCCCTTATATAGTTAAATCATTTTCATCTTTATAAACTGTCGCTTCTCTTAATAATTCACTAAGTATATATAATGCAATACTAACACCAAAAAACAAAACACCTAAGAATATTAATACAATAATATAATTAACATGCATATTATGCATTATAAATATCATAAATAATAAATCTATGATCCATAGTATACTCATAATAAAAGAGATGATTCCTGTAACTTTCATTATTTTAACATTAGTATAATTAAATGGATTGTTATCTTCTAATGACTTAAATAACTTAATAAATTGATAAACAATTCCAAGCATAAGTATACCATTTGGATATATTATAAACATTGAAGCATATACATTATTCACATGATTTAATAAGAAAGGCATTATTATAATTAAAGGTATACCTAAAATAAAACTACATATTAATATAATCTTAAGTAGATTACCTAAACCATTCTTACCTAATATACTCATATTATTCCTCCGTTTCTAAAATTAGTATAATACTACTATTTATGTTTTTCAATATTTATTTATCGTTTTACAATAATTGATGTAAATAAAAAAAGAGGACTAATCCTCTATTAAATCTAAATTAGAATTAATAATAATAGGAAGTGTACTCTTTATTTCATCATATAACATATTATTTTTATCTGGTAATCCACTATATAAATATATCTTTTTATCTTCCATAAATGCTTCATACATTTCTAAAAATGTACTTGCACCTATATAGTTTTTATATGTAGAACCATTCTTTACTTTATCAAAATTAAGTACTAAAAAGATATCTGCTTTAGAAACTTTTTCTCTACTCTCATTAAACATTCTTTTAAAGAAATCGCTATATTGTTGATCACTCATATTATCATAATCATTATTGTCTTCTTCTCCATAACCATTAGGCATAATAAGTTCAAATCTATTATTTAAACCATCTATAACTTCAGGTATTCTATCATAAAAACTTGTACTACATATAATCATTAACTTTTTCATATCATTCACCCCTTTAAATATAACATATATTTGAAAAAAATTAAAAAATATGTTATAATATGCAATGCATATGGAGGGGTTAAGATGGATGATAATCAAGAAAAAGTAATATTTTATATCGTATTGTTTTTAATTATAATTATTTGTCTAAGTGTTTTTGTTAAAGGATATGAATCAAACAAAAATAAAGAAGTATCATCAAATGACACTTCTTACTCCACTGTAATTTATAATGATTAGATATCTAATATACCTAATATAACAATACCTATGATTACTAAGAATATCGCAAGATATTCTTTTTTTGTTAGTTTTTCTTTTAAGAATACTCTAGATAATAACATAGATAAGATACAATATGATCCAACTATAGGAGCTGCAATAATACTAGATCCACTCATTGCAAATACATAGAAGAATTGTCCTGCAGTTTCAAATATAGCTGCAGCTAATTTGCTCTTTTCTCCAAGTATATTTAAGTTTTCCCCTTTTCTTCGTAAATATATATAAGTAAAAACTCCATATATTAAGAATGTAAACTCATAAGCAACTAATGCTGAATCTTCACTTATTAATTCTCCATAATCTAAATATATTGCATCTAAGAAAGTACCTACTCCATCTAATAGACAATAAGCAAGTGGGAATATAATTGTTAAAGCAAGAATCTTTTTAAATGTATTTTTCTTTCTATATTCTACTCTATCATTTTCATTTTCTTTTAATTGTATTAAACTCAAACCAAATATACCAATAAATATTAGGATAAATGCAATATAAGCAGGTAAACTTAATGTTTCTTTAAAGAATATTAATAAAAGTATTGCTGTTATAACTCCACTAGTATTTTGTATAGGACTACAAATAGATAATTCTAAGTATTTCAATCCTCTATATCCAATTACCATACTAGATATATAACAAAGTGATACAGGTAAATATTTAATAATATCAATTAAACTAATATTAACATGATTAATAATTAAATATATAGTTGCATGTATACCCATAACTATTCCAACTAATATACCTGTTTTTAGATGATTGTATTCTCCCTCATCTTTATTACCTATTTTATAAAATAAATCTGCTACACCCCAACAAAAGAATGTAAGCAATGTACATAATAACCACATAACTACTCCTCCAAAACAAGAAGATTATATCACAAAAAAAAGAAAATAATAAATATTATTTTCCTAAATATGTAATTCTAACAAAACCATCACCAATTTTTGCATAATTACTAGTAGGTGTTTCAGATACATTAGTAGTACTTCTAGTCTTTATATTTGTTTCATCTTCTTCATTCTCAGAAGACTGGCAGTTATAGCAATACATAATCTTATTAAAAAGTGACGGATTAGCAATATAACCTGATCCTCCAGTTCCTCCAATCATTCTATTTCCAGAGCCACCAAAAAAGCCTCCGCCACCTCCACAGGCTGCTGTTTTTCTTGTGCTATTAATACCTCCACCTTGACCAAACGTTCCATCAACACCGACCACGTAATCACTAGGAGGTTGTTTATACAAAGATCTTCCACCAACAGTTTGTGTAGCTCCAGCAGGTTTAACTGAATTAATCCAATTTGGATCACCTATAATATTAAAATTGTAATCATCATTACCAATATACCCACCACCGGCTCCGCCAAGTCCAGATCTTATCTCACTAGTTTCAATTGATCCATAATATCCAGAACCTCCGCCACCAGCTGATACAATTATAATATCATTACTAGAATAAAAACTATCATTGCTTAAAGTTCCTTTATATGATTCTAATTCACTTAAAAGGCCACTTACTTTAGCAATATGAGTGGCACCACCACCCGATGCATATAAGTGTGTTGCAATAGAATATGGATAAATAGAACAATCTCCACCCCCATTATAACCACCGCTCATATTTTGAATCAAACAAAGTGTTCCGCTTCCTCCTACATTTATATAAACAACCTGATTCCTTGTTAAATTTATTTCACCTTTTGAATATCCTCCATATCCACCAATATAATCATCTTCTTCATATATAAAGCCACCTCCTTGAGCTCCCCATGTCTCAAGTTTATAGTTACCACTCTTATTAACTATAAAATATTGTTCTCCTCCAGTATATTCATAATTCCATACGGTATCTGATACTGTTTTCTTTGGATTAATATAATTCATTGTAATAGTTAAATTTAAATTAGATACTGTGGCTAGTTGTTCTACATCATATTTGTATTCTATATGTAGATTTATTTTTCTTCCTTGTCCTGCTCTTAAAAAATCTCCTCGAACTACATCAGAACCTCCAATATCATATTTTAAGGTATAAGTAAAATAATTCTTTAATTCAGTAGTCAATCCGGATACAGATAATGCATTTAATGATGCATCCATTGTTCCTGAGTTCATTACATAAAAACTTGTATCTATATAATCACCAGGTTTTTCAAAAGTACCTGTTGAAGTAATAGATACATCTCCACTATTAATAGTAATACTTCCATCATCTATATTTTTATCTTCTACTTTAGCATTCTCAAAATGCACATCAAAAGAAGCATCAGTAAAACTTGCAATACCATTAATACCTAAATTAGAAGTAAGTACTGCAAAACCGATACTTATAAATAATAATAAAACTAAAATAAAATATTTTTTCTTTAATTTCATTATCTTCACCATAATTAAATTATATCAAATAAGGAAAATAAAAGAAGTAATAAATTAATATTACTTCTTATTATACATTTATTCTACAGTAACTGATTTAGCTAAGTTACGAGGTTTATCAATATCTAAACCTTTATATCTAGCAGTATAGTAACCAATTAATTGTAATACTGGTACTAAAAGTAAAGCTTGGAAGTAAGGACTTACTTTAGGTACTACATATCTAAATCCATGATTTGGAACTGTATCATCATTTGTAATTGTATAAATAGATGCATCTCTAGATTTAACTTCAACTACATTAGATTCAGTCTTATCTTTAATATTTTCATCAGTAATAATAGCAAATACTGGTACACCTTTTTCTATTAATGAAATAGTACCATGTTTTAATTCACCAGCTTGGAATGCATCACTATGAATATAAGAGATTTCTTTTAATTTTAAACTACCTTCCATACACATAGCATAATCTATTCCACGTCCAATAAAGAATGCATCACGTACTTTATATATTTCTCTACCTACACCTTCAAATATATCTTTATGTTCTAAGATATTATTTAAAAGTCCAGGAATCTTTTTAGCTTCTTTTAAAGCTTTCTTATCATTTACAGTTCTAATTACTAACATTGATAACATAGCAACTTGTAAGATATAAGCCTTAGTAGTTGCAACTGCAACCTCAACACCTGCTCCAATAAATAATGCATTATCACATTCTCTTGCAATTGTAGAAGTCTCAACATTAACAACAGCTAAAGTCTCAATTCCTTCATCTTTAGCTTTTCTCATAGCTGCTATAGTATCAGCAGTTTCTCCAGATTGAGATATTAAGATAACTAAAGTTTTTCTATCATAAATAACTTTTTTATATCTATATTCAGAAGCACATTCTACATAGCATTTAATATTACATTTTTCTTCTATTAAACTTGCTCCTACAATTCCTGCATACATTGCAGATCCACAAGCCACAATATGAATTTCTTTATACTTAGATAAATCAGGTAATTTATCAAAGTCACTATATCTTTCAAATAGATTAGCAAGAACTTTAGGTTCTTCCATAATCTCTTTCATCATAAAGTGATCATATCCACATTTATCAGCATCTTCAGCAGTAATAGTAGCAGTTATTTTTTTCTTAGTAACCATCTTACCATCACTAAATACTTCTATTTTTTCATCATCAAGTACTGCAATTTCTCCTTCATCAAGTAAACTATACTCTTTAGTATAATTAATAATTGCAGCTATATCAGATGCTATATAATTACCATCTTTTCCATAACCGATAATAAGTGGTGAATCTTTTCTTATAGCATATAATTTAGGATCACCATCAAATATAACTCCAAATGCATAACTACCTTTTAATTTAGAAGTAGCCTTCTTTATAGCATATAATGGATTACCATCATAATATTTATTAATTAAAGCTGCCCCTACTTCAGTATCAGTATCACTATTAAATTTAACGCCTTCTTTAATTAAATCTTCTTTTAAAGAAGCAGCATTTTCAAGTATACCATTATGTACTAAAGTAACTTTTCCTACTCTATGAGGATGAGCATTTGCTTCAGTAACTCCACCATGAGTAGCCCACCTAGTATGAGCAATACCTAAATGAGAATCTACTACTTTACTCTTCTCTAACTTTTCTTCAAGATTAACAATTCTACCTAAAGCTTTAATAATTTGAATATCTTTGTCCCCTACTAAAGCTATACCACTTGAATCATAACCTCTATACTCTAATTTTTTTAAACCGTTTATTAAAATTTCTTTTGGATGTTGTTCACCAACATAACCAACTATTCCACACATTAATTATTTTCCTCCACTATTAAAACAATTAGTGAGGATATATTTTTTGTTGTAATGTTGATTTTACTTTTTATAATATATCTTACGAATCACTTATCCGCAGTAGTGCCCGCCGAAAATTCGATTGCTACTGTCCTCGTCACCTATTTAAAGGTCTGGCGCTCAGTCGTCTATACACTCCTTTTAAAAGACGTCCTACATCCATTATATGCATACTTTTAAAAAAATTGCAAATAAAGATGTAAAGTAAAAAAGAAAAAAGTACTTAAAAAGTACTTTATAAAGTTTCAATATTTTCTTCATTATTTAATTTAATAATCTTCTGTGGAATCTCTATCTTTATTGTAGTACCAACATTTAACTCAGTTTCTACATCAATAGATCCATTCATAATATCCACAAAATATTTAGTAATGGAAAGACCTAATCCTACTCCACTAATATTTGAATCTTTATCTTCTTCTCTTCTATAAAATTGTTCAAATAATTTTGCTTTTTGCTCTTCACTCATACCTCTTCCAGTATCTTTTATTTCAAAAATTAAAGAACAATTATTACCTTTATTAACACTATTAACAGTAAATGTAATAGATCCTTCATTTGTATATTTAACTGCATTAGTAAGTATATTATTTAAAACCCTTTTTAATTTACTAATATCACCATTTAATATTACAGGTAAATCATTAGAATAATTAGTATTAAATTCTATATTTTTATTAATAAGCATAACATCAATTATATGAGTTAAATTATCCAATTCTTTTCTTAAATCATAATCAGTATTATCTATCTCTATCTCATTTGTAGAAATACTATTCGCATCCAATATACTATTAATAATATCTAATAAGTTGTGTGAAGCTATAAATATCTCATCTGTATCTTTTATCAATTCTCCACTATCTTTTTCTTCTCTAATTAATTGTGATAATCCAACAATTGCATTTAATGGTGTTCTAATCTCATGAGACATACTACTTAAAAAGTCTTTCTTAGCTGAGTTTGCTTCAGTTGCTACATTCTTAGCCATAGCTAACTCATTAAACATAGGATTCTCTATAGAATGGTATATAAGTAGATTAATAATAGTAAAAACTGAATTAGCTAATGTTATATGTGGATATTTCTTTTGAATTACCATACATATTAAGAATCCTAATAAGAAAACAAATACCGGTATATTTCTTTTTCTATTAGCTGCAGAACTACGAGAAGTAACAAGTAAATAAACTATACACAAAGTTAAAGTAAAGAATATGATACCAAATAGTAAATTAACTGCAGGACCATAAGAATACATCCTACCATCTTGTTTATAAAATTCTATATCTAAAAAACAAACCAATACACAAGAAACAAAAGCAATTAAGAAAATAATAATCTTTAAATATTTTTGTAATTTCTTTTTAGTACTGATTGATATACCATCAGATAACTCTACTAAGTTAGTGACATATAAAGCTATAAATGACATATTTAAAGTAAAGATAATAAGAAATGCTCTATTTATTATTAAGGTAACAAGATTAACTTCTTCTATCAATAAACCTGTCATTACACATAAAGCTTCCATAATAATTGAACAAATATTTAAAATTAATAAAACTCCAAATATTCTATTTTCATTTGTCTTAATTCTTCTTTTTCCAAAGAAGAAAAACAACAAAATAATTGAATATGCAAATGATATAACTAAAAAAGCTAAATTAATAGGAAAATTCATAATACTTCACCACACTTTATAATGTCTCAACATTATCTTCTTTTAATTTTATAATTTTTTGAGGTAAATCTATAATTACTTTAGTACCCAAATCAGGAATAGTTTCAACTTCTATTTTACCTTTCATTAAATCTACGAATGATTTAGTAATTGATAATCCTAATCCTACTCCACTAATATCTGAATCTTTATCTTCTTCTAATCTATAGAATTGTTGGAATAACTTTTCTTTTTGTTCTTCACTTATTCCTCTTCCTGTATCTTTTACTTCCATCTTTAAATAACACATATTATTTTTATTAATACAACTAACATTAAAATAAATAAAACCTTTATCTGTATATTTAACTGCATTTGTAAGTAAGTTAGTCATAATACGTTTAATTTTATGAATATCTCCGTTTAATACTACAGGTAAATCAGAAGCATAATTAGTTTCTAGTTTTAAATCTTTATTCATAATCATTACATCAATAATATGAGTAACTGTATCTAACTCTTTTCTTAATTCATAATCTTTATTCTCAATTTCCATTTCATTTACTGAAATACTATTCGCATCTAAAATACTATCAATTATATCTAATAATGTATGAGATGCTACAAACATTTCTTTTGATGTATTATGAACTTCCTCTATATCATCGGTTTGCTCTAAGTATTGTGATAAACCAACTATCGCATTAAGAGGAGTTCTTATTTCATGTGACATAGAAGATAAGAAATCTTTCTTAGCTGAATTAGCTTCTGTTGCAACATTCTTAGCAATTGCCAATTCATTAAACACAGGATTTTCTATTGAATGATATATTAATAAATTAACAATAGTACCTACACTATTTGCTAAAGTAATATATGGATATTTCTTTTGAATAGCAGATGTAATTACCGTTAATAATACAAAGAATACAATTGGTGCGCTTTTACTTTTTGCAACTTTAGAAGCTGATTTAAGTGTTAATAACAAATAAATAATACAACTTATAAAAGATACAAAACCATAAGCAAATACTAAGTTAACTGCAGGTCCAAAAGAATATAATTTACCATCCTGATTATATAAATCTATATCTAAAAAGAACACTGCAATACTACCAACAACTATAAAAAAGTATATAAGTAATCTAATAATTTTAGGTAATATTTTAGGAATATTACTATATACTTCAGATAAGTTTAAGGCATATAAAACAGTAGAAAATTCATATATTATTAATCCTACTAAGAATATCCTATTAACAAACAAAGATGAAGGATTTATACCATTAAATATATCCATTGAATAAACACATAGTGCTTCTAAAAGAATACACACTATATTAATGATTAACATAAATCCAAATAATTGATTTTCTTTTGTTTTAACACGTCTTCTACTAAAAAAGAAAAAACTAATAATAACTGCGTAAATAAAAGAAATTATCAATAATACTATATTTAAAGGAATTCCTAAAGTATCCATATTCTCACCCTATTATCATTATAACAAAACACAAAGAAAAAAAATACTTCTTATCGAAGTATTTTATAATGTTTCTACATCATCATTAACATTTAATTCAACAACTTTTTGAGGTATTTCTAATTTTATAATAGTTCCTAAATCTGGCACAGTCTCTACATCCATTTTACCTTTCATTAAATCTACAAATGATTTAGTTATAGAAAGACCTAAACCTATACCACTAATATCAGAATCTTTATCTTCATCTAATCTATAGAACTGTTCGAATAATTTTTCTTTTTGTTCTTCACTCATTCCTCTTCCAGTATCTTTTACTTCTATATCTAAATAGCACATATTTCCTTTAATATTACTATTAACAGTAAAATAAACAAATCCTTCATCTGTATATTTAACTGCATTAGTTAATAAGTTAGTAAGTATACGTTTAAGTTTATGAACATCACCATTTAATATTAGAGGTAATTGATCAGATAAATTTATTTTTAAATCTACATTTTTATTTAAAACCATTACTTCTACAATATGAATTACATTATATAATTCATCACGTAAATTATAATCTTTATTTTCTATCTCAATTTCATTAGCAGAAATACTATTTGCATCTAATATACTATCAATTATATCTAATAATGTATGACTTGCTACAAACATCTCTTTAGTATCTTTATGAATTTCTTCTATATCATCAGTTTGATCCATCACTTGAGAAAGTCCTACTATTGCGTTAAGTGGAGTTCTTATTTCATGAGACATACTACTTAAAAAATCCTTTTTAGCAGAATTTGCTTCAGTTGCTACATTCTTAGCCATAGCTAATTCATTAAACATCGGATTTTCGATAGAATAATAAATTAATAAGTTTATAAAAGTTAATACTGAATTAGCAAGTGTTATATATGGGAATATTTTCTGAATAGCCGCACAACCAATAAATCCTAATAAGAAACCAAGTACTGGCATATTTCTTTTTCTATTGGCGATAGATATACGTGAAGTAATAAAAAGATATACAGTACACCAAATTAAGTTAAGAAAACTAACTCCAAAAACTACATTAGGAGCTCCTCCAAAAGAGTACATCTTAGCTCCTTCTTTATATAAATTTATATCTAAGAAGAATACCGCAACAGTACCTGCTACTCCAATACCAAAAACAATATATCTAATTGTATTTCTAATAATACCTTTAGTTTTCTCTGATAAACCATCAGATAAATCAACAAGGTTTAATACATATAACGCAATTAAACACATACTAACTATTAAACAAACTAAAAACAATCTATTAATGAATAAAGTTCTTTCATTTACCCCACCACAAATATCTATAGAATAAATACACAATACTTCAAAAATAATAGATACCATATTAGCAATTAATAATAATCCAAATATTCTATTCTGCTTAGTCTTTACTCTTCGTTTTCCGAAGAAAAAGAATAATAAAGTTATAGAGTAAGCAAACGATATAACTAAAAAAGCTAAACTTATAGGAATATCTATATCTTTCATATAATCACCCTATTATTATTATAACAAAAATCTATATAAAAAAAATACTTCCTAAGAAGTATTTTATAATTCTTCAATTGTCTCTTTTAATTGAACAATTCTTTGAGGTATCTCTATTTTAATTGTAGTACCAACATTAACTTCAGAATCTACTGTAATATTACCTTTCATAATATCCACAAAATATTTGGTAATTGATAAACCTAACCCTATACCACTAATATTTGAATCTTTATCTTCTTCTCTTCTATAGAATTGTTCAAATAATTTAGTTTTTTGTTCGTCATCTAATCCTCTACCTGTATCTTTAATTTCAAAACATAATAAACAATTATTATCTTTATTAATTGTATTAACACTAAATGTAATTGAACCTTGATCTGTATATTTAACTGCATTTGTTAATATATTAGTTAATATACGTTTTATCTTATGAACATCTCCATTTAAAGTAGCAGGTAAATTTTCAGAATAATTTAATTCAAGTTTAATATCTTTATTAATAAGCATAGTATCAATAATACGAGTTATTTTATTTAATTCACTTACTAATTCATAATCTTTATTTTCTATTTCTATCTCATTTGCAGAAATACTATTCGCATCTAATATACTATCAATTATTTCTAATAGATTTTGAGAAGCAACAAATATTTCATCTGCATCTTTATCTAAGTCAGGACTATTCTTTTCTTCTTTAATCAATTGTGATAATCCTACTATGGCATTTAATGGAGTTCTTATTTCATGAGACATACTACTTAAGAAATCTTTTTTTGCATAAGTTGCCTCAGTTGCAACATTCTTAGCCATATCTAATTCACTATATACAGGATTTTCAATTGAGTGATATATCAACAAGTTAATAAATGTAATTACAGAGTTAGCTAAATTAATATATTGAAATTTCATTTGTATAACTGCACTTACAAATAAACCAATTAAGAAAAATACAACAGGCATATTTCTTTTTTTATTAGCTTCTGAATGTTTAGTAGTTAATACTAAATATATAGAACACCAAACGACGTTTAAACATGAATCAAAAAAAGCTAAAACAGTAGCTGGACCAGCAGCATAAAAAATAATACCTTCACTAAAGAATTCAACATCTAAAAATGCAAGGACAAATAAAGATATACCCGCAACTATGAAAATTATAACTTTTAGTCTTTTCTCCAATTTTTTCTTTTTCTCTTGAGAAATACCATCTGATAATTCAACTAAGTTTAATACATAAAAAGAGAAAATAACCATATCAATAATCAAAGATGCAAAGAACAATTTAAATATTACTGTATAAACTAATAACGGAAACTTAAAAATATAATGTGAGAAAACTCCCAAAGCCTCCAATAAAATACTAACAATATTCATTATTAGTAATAAACCAAACAACCTATTTTCAGTAGTTTTTACTCTTCGCTTACTATAAAAGAACACTAATATAGTAATAGAATATAAAAAAGATAATAATAATATAGGCATACCTATCGGAATATTTATCATACAATCACCCTATTTTCATTATAACAAAAATTATCAAAAAAAAATACTTCTCTAAGAAGTTATTCACGACTTAAAGAAGTATTTGTAAGAGCATATAAAGATTCATTAATCTTATCTAAATCGTATATACCATTACTTATATAATATCTTATTATTAAGTCAAATGCTTTAGTAGTACTTAGAGAATAACCTGCACTTTCTAGAAGTATACAAGTATTATCTAAATCTAATTCTAAAGCTATACATAACTTTAAGACATTATTTCTAGAAAAAGAGTAATTTTCATTACTTCTAAATTTAGAGAATAGTCTACGATCTATTCCAGCTCTATTGTAGACAATTGAATCTTTATGAACTAAGTTCTTATTATCTAGATATTCATCTATATAATTAAAAACTAAGTCATAAAAACTAGTTGTCTTATTTTGATTTAGATAACTTTTTAAGATATCTCTTTCACTATTACTCATATCTATCCCTCCTAATGGTTCATTACTAATTCATTTTCAGACCCATCAATAGTCCTACTTGAAGAGATTTAATTGTAATAGTTAGAGTAGTCCTCTAAATCGCACTAATTATACCAAAATAGAGCTTTATAGTCAATTAGTGACCTTTAACAAATAAATTAAGATGCTCCTCGCATTAATTCTATATAAATGAGTATATTCAGTCACTGGTAAGTAAAAGCCCTGATGGAGGGCGACTCCATTTCCACTTTTACCTAAGCTAAAAGCTCCTAGACCACAGGAGGATAATACTCCTAATCCCAACACGCATTAGAAAAAATTAAATTCATCTTAATTTTCAATCTTCATATTGCAGATTTGTGCCGAGATACAAAATTCAATCTTATAGTATATTACTATACTTCAACTGCAAGTTCATTTAAGGTCTTATTGGCTACTCAGTATCCTCTTTATATGCCACTATAATGACTCAACTGTCCTACTAACCTACTTTGTATTTCTACTAATAGTCTTTCAGAGATTGACCCGATTGTTATTCTACTTTTACTCTCATATATAGAACTACTATCATCTTATAGTGAAATTAATCACTCCCAAGAATAGTATCACTACTATTCTCAACTCGATCCATTAGAAGTCACCCTCCAATCAGCAAGTTAAGATAATATCTATGCTACTTTGCAAGTAGTTTTTCACATAGTTCTTAATTTATTTGTCAAAGATCACTAATTAATTAGTACACTATAGTTATATCATTTCTAAAAATAAAAAAGGTCGCCACTAAGGCGACATTTTATTCTAAACTATCATCTAATCTTGCAATATCTGGTGCACTATCTTCTGCTAATTGTTCTGCAAATATACGATCAAATTCAGGTAATGATTTCTTTATTACATCCGGATAAATATTCTTAGAATTAATTATTGCATTTCTAAAGTCTTTAGCTTTAACAACAAATCTATTATCAAATAAAGCATTAGAAAAAGCTTCTTGTACTAGTGTTAAAGATACATCTGGATATCTTGATCCTATCTCATATATTCTTTTATATTCAGAAGTAATATCTGTAATAAACTCCATTAACTTACGTGTAACATATGAAGTATATTCCATCTTAACTCCAGTACGTTTTTCCATCTTAGGTAAAGTACCCATAAGTATTTGTATATTCTCATCTCTAGTAGGTTCAAATATTTCTACTTTTTGGAAACGTCTAACAAAAGCCTTATCTCTTAAAATATATCTTTCATATTCTTCTGTAGTAGTAGCACCTATAACTTTTATGTCACCTCTATCTAAAGCAGGCTTAAACATATTCGCAAAGTCTAAAGCTTCTCCCTTAGATCCCATTAAAGTATGAATTTCATCTATAAATAATATTAACTTAGTTTGATTTTTTAATTCATCTAATAGTGTTTGTACTTTAGCTTCACCAGTAACTGGATCAACTCCTAATAATGAAGAAGTATTAATTCTAATAACACTATATCCTTTTAATACATCAGGTATTAATCCTTTTTGTATTCGATAAGCTAATCCTTCTACAGTAGCAGTTTTACCAACACCAGGTTTACCTACTAAAACTGCACTTTTATCTGGAGTAAGTAATATTAATATTAATTGTTTAATTTGCTCATCTCTACCTATAGCTGGATTAGTTATATAATCTCTTTCTTGAAAATTTTCACCATAAGTATCAAGCATTTTTATTCTTTTAGCTCTTATATCAAATTCTTCATTATTCATAGTCTCACTCCTCAATGTAGATTATACCATATTTTATTTATTTTGTAGCTTATTACGTAAATATATAGCAGCTAAATATCTAGCACTCATATGATTCTTTTCTTCTTGTGTATGTTCAGCCATAGTTTTACCATCACTTAACTCTACTATTGAATCAAATCCAAATCCATTAGTACCTCTAACATCCAATGAAATATTACCATTTAATACTCCATCTGCTCTTACTTCTTTTTCTCCATCATAATAAACTAATGTACAAATAACTCTACATTTTCTATTATCTACCCCTTGTAAATGATCAAGTATATAGTTATTTATATCATCTTCAGTAGCATCTTCTCCTAAGAATCTTTTAGAATGTACTCCAGGAAAATCATCTAAATAATCAACACATAAACCAGAATCATCACTAATAACTGGCTCTTTTACTATATTATATATTTCATATGCTTTCTTTTTCGCATTATCATAGAAAGTATCTCCATCTTCTAAAACATCAACATCAACATTAACATCTTTTAAAGATTTAATATCTTCTCCTAAAATTGCTCTTATCTCTCTTAATTTACCTTTATTATTAGATGCAAAAACCATTATTTATCCTCCTCTATTGGATTAACATGTATAACAGTTAAATATATTTCATCTATTTCTTTATCAATAGCCTTCTCTAAACTATTCGCAATAAAATGAGAATCATATGTACTCATCTTACCATCTACATATATAGTAAATGATATCTGATACTTATACCCAACAGGAGTAGAATTAAAATGAATTACTTTCTTTACTTCAGGATATCTTTTTATTATTTCATAAACTCTATTTTTTAACTCTTCACTTATAGCTTTATCCATTAAGATATCATAACTTTCTTTAAATATATCTGCTGCACTCTTTAATATCCAACAACTAATCACAATACCTATAATACTATCTATATATCTAACATGATATAGACTAAGTACACAGGCAACTAAGTTTAAAGTAGTAAGTAAACAGTCATTTATATGATCTAAACTATTAGCTTTAATTAAAATATTATCAAATTTTTTATATAAATAATTAGTATATAAGAATAAACAAAACTTAGTAATTATAGTAATAATACATACTACTATTAACCAATTAGAATAATGATAATTATTAGGATTAAACATATTAGTTATACTAGATTTAATTACAGTAAAACTAAGTACAATCATTACTAAACTAATTAATAATGAATATATATATTCTGCTTTACCATGTCCTAAATTATGATCATCATCAGCTTCTTGACTAGCAATCTTATTACCTATATAAGTCATTACAGAAGAAAAAATATCTCCTGCACTATTAAAAGCATCTGCTATCATAGATTGACTATTAGTCATAAATCCTACAAAAGTCTTTATAATAAGTAGAAAAACATTACCAATCATTCCTAATATGCTAGCTTGTTTAATAGACTTAGTTTTATCCATATATTACACCTCACGCATATAAATTATATCAAAAAAAATACAAGACTTCTATCCTGTATTCTAAAAACTTGCACCCAATTGTGAAACTCCTCTAGCTTGTAATCCTTTAGGAGTAGTAATAAGTTCAAACTCTACTAATTCATCACTTTTTAATGTCTTATAACCATCTATATTTATCGCAGAGTAATGCACAAATATATCATCGTACTCTTTATACTTTATGAATCCATACCCTTTCTCATTATTAAACCATTTTACTTTTCCAATCATCTTCATAACCTCTCTTTCTACTATACAGTTAAGCTGTACAAGAAAGATAATACTACTATATTTTTTATAATTAACTAAATAGTGATTAATGGTATCTATTTAATGATTTTTGGTATTTTAATAATAATATCCTGCATAAAAAAATTATCTATAACTAAAGGTTTACAATCAATAATATCATTATTATCTATAATATCTTTAACTAAAGATAAACCTACTCCCCTATAATTACCTTTAGTACTATAACCCTTTTTAAATATCTTATCTATATCAATTTTTCCATCATAACTATTTGCACACTGAAAATGCAATTTTTCATCTTCTATATATATATTTAAACTAACCAACTTCTTTTTTTGTACTTTAACTGAATCAATAATATTATCAAGTATTACACCTAATGTAGTAGATATATCATTATAGTCTTTATCACTATAATTAATATTTATATCTTTTATCTCATCACTCACAAATACTTCTATTATTGCCCCAATACTTTTTAATTCTACTAACTTATAATTAATAAAATTCTTTATACCCGGTATAGGTATACTTTTAATTAAACATAAATAATTATTATTAATATCTACTTTATGTTGCTCTAATAAATAATTAATATATTCTTTTAATTTACTCTTATCATTAATCATACTATCTATTAATAATAATTGATTTTTATTCTCATGTAATTTAACTCTATAATCATAATTTACTTCTTCACTTAACTTAGAATATTCATATAAATCATTATAATGTTTATCTAAACTATCATATTTATTA
>JAUNMV010000021.1 GCA_030531695.1 Bacilli bacterium
TATTCTCTCTATCACTTAGAGAATTATCATGATTGTCTAAAGAATCTTCTCTATAATCAAGTTCAATTTCTAGATAGTTTAAATATTCTTCACTATCATTAAAAGCATTTTCTCTATCATCTAAACCATTTAATCTATCTTCATATTCATTAATTAAAGCATCTAAATCAACATTATCTAAAGAATTATCAGTAGATGTATCAGTACTATTATCAACTATAGTATTAGGATCTATAACAACACAGTTACCATTATCAATTATAACTGTATAACCATCTTGTACATATTCACTAATATCATGATCAAATGTACCACCTGATATAAACTTACCAACTTTATCAGACAATTCATTTGATAAAGTTATATTTCCCAATTGAGAAGCAAAACAACCAGAATTTATTTCTATCTCACTACTATCTACAGAATTAGCATCTAAACCAAATAAATTATAGGCACTAGCAAAATAAACGCCTCCATTTATATAAAGTTTAGAATTATTGCCAATAACAAAATTATAAACAGAACTATTACTTACATTATTCATAGTAACAATTCCATTTGTACCCAAATAAACACCATAATAATTACTCTCAATAGTAACATTATTTAATGTTAAAACACTATTGAAAGAAGAATAACGTTTATAAACATAAATAGTCTTAGCATAAGCAGACTCAAAAGCTGTACTACGAATAATAGAAGTACCAACACTGTCATCAATATTTATGATTCCTTTATATACAGTAATAACACCATATACATTAGATGATGTGATAGAATGACCATTCATATTAATTGAAACAGTCTTATCAGTATTTATCTTAAGTGTTTCTGTAGTAACAAAATCAGTTTCTAAGACAATCTCTCCACCATCAGGAACCGCAGTTAATGCATTAGCAAAGTTAGAATAACCAACCCCGTTAACCGAGAAAGGATCTAATTCATCGGCATTAACATCCATAAACATAAATGTACTAATAACAAAAATAACAACAAGTTTAACAATCTTCTTCATGATACTTTAATTCCCCTTCGTTAATCTACAAGAAGTATATCAAGAGAAAAAAGTGTTTGTAAATACATGTGTCAAAAAAAATAGAAATTTTACATAAAAATGTATAATTTCTATTATTTTACATATTTTTACATATATTATTTAGAGATATAAATAAATAAAGAATTTCCTTGTAATATAAAGAAATAAATATTACTTTTACCCTTTTTCATCATGATAATACCACCTGATGAATCCTTTATATCTAGGAGTGCTTCAAATGTTAATAAATTAATTTTTTCACTATATTTATTAAAATTAAACGATTTAACTTCATGAATAAAAGCACCATACTTCTTCATTATCCTATTACTCTCTTCTCTTTCACCACTTAAAGAAAGTTTCTTAATAATAGTTTTAATATCATCACCGAATAATTTATAATTAAAAAACGCAATTAAGAACAAATCAACAATCAACAATAAAATATATTTATTTTCATTCACATCTTTTACCTGATAAGAGAAATAATTTAGATCATTATTATTACTAATATACTCAGTTTTTATATCAACTGTATCCTCGTTTAAAGGTATTATATATTTAATTTTCATAGAATCATTAAATTTTTCAGATATTGTCCCTTTATTTCCAGTCATCTTAACATATACTACAATTTCCAATGTAGAACTAACATTTTTTAAATTAAATTCACCAACAAAATTTTTTACCATTTCATTATATTTTTTAAAGTCAATATCTACACAATTATTAATTGTCTTATTATCCATAAGATCAATTTTTTCATCAAAATGATAGTTTTTCTCACTATATTCCAAAAGATTTTTTTCTGTATTCGTATTTTTTACCGTTACTTTTGAAGTAATATCAGTTACATAACTAAAAGATATTTTAGAAGAAAACTTATATTCAATATCACTTTTCACTTTAATGTAGTCTATAAGCTTAGTAATATATTGTTTTTCCATTCCTAAAACATTAGTATCAAAAAATTCATTATCTACAATATAAACATCATAACCAATATTATAGTTAGTATTAAATGTAGTAGTGACTATAGGAACCTTCTTTAAAGAATATAAAAATAAAATATAAAAAACAACAAGACACACAAAAAGAAAATAAAAATATTTATTTTTTAGTAATTTTATTACAAAACTTTTCATATTCAACTAAACCTTCCCAGTATACACATTACAATCCAAAAATATCTCTTATCCATAAAGTAGGATAACCAATATACTTTATATGAAGAATATACTTTCCAACAATATTATCTTTTGTAGAATAACCTTTATCATTAAAGCTATTGTCATCACCTTTAGTAGTATACCTATATTCAAGACCTACCCTAGAGATGTTAACTATTCTATGTATCAATATAATATCTTCATATTCAAATAAAATAATATCGCCTTTATTCAAAGTTTGATCTGTATAAGCAACAAATATTACAGCATCACCTTTTTCAAAAGTACCATGCATACTTTCTGATGCAACAACCATAAGACCATATTTAAATTTGCATGATATCAACATACATATAATTGCACTAAAAGCAAACACAAAAATTGTTGGAATAACATTTTGTTTTCTATTATAACTTATTTTTTTACTTTTTGAAAAGGTATCATTCATAAAATAATACATTATATATACATATGTAAGTTTTATGAAAACTTGCAAAAAAGTAAATAAATCAGGGATAACAGGTATTATAAACTGATATAAAGTGGTTATTAATTTATAAGCTATAACACCTCTACAATCAAAATTTTTACAATAATAATGAAAAAATAAATTATTAAAAAAGGATACAGATATAACATACCCAAAAGCATCTGCAAACTCACTTAATTTAGATAAGTCATAACTACCAAAATAAATATATATATCTATTAAAAACATCAAGAGAAACAATAGAATTTTTGATAATTTATTTTTACATACTATTAAAGATTCTCTAATCATTTCCGAAAAGATAATAATTAAAGAAAATGGTAAAATATAATTTTTTACTGTCCAAAAAGAAAATAATGTAGCAGATTTATAATAGCCAAAATAAAAACCCAAAATGTAGATAAAAGCAAGATAAATAAATCCAAAAAAAGTAATCATCAATAAGGCATGAAAACTATTGATGTTATTTTTTACTTTTCTAGGAAAAAAAGGTCTTATGAATAAAAAAACAAAAAAAACGATTAATACAAATAACCATTTATTTTTTCTTATTAATAGAAGAGAAGAGATAGTAAGTGTAATAAATATTACTTCAGATAAATAATATTTAATATAATTTTTAAAATCAAAATTCATAACCTATCCCTACTCTTGTTTCTTATGAAGCTTGAACAGCTTCAGCATTTAATGTTACTGTAACAGAATACTCACTTGATAATTCATCACCAGAATATCCAACTGCTTCTGTTACATCCTTATTTAATGTTACAGGTATTTTTACATAACCATATTGATTAGCTGGAATTGTTATATCACCTAACTCATCACTTAAATCTAAACGAGCTGGCTCACTAGTGGAATCTTTTTTAACACTTCTAGATAAACTAACTTCTCCTAATGCAAAGTAATTTTCAAAAACATCAGATTTAGTAACTTCTGCATCAACAGTTACATTAGCAGATAAACTTTCGCTATTATTTAGAATCTTAAGAATTAAATATGTAGTTCCCTTTTTATTAAATACCACATTAAAAGTAGCATGTGTATCATCTGTTATTGCAGCTGCAGTTCCTTCTAATTCTTGTGAGAAGTAACCAGCTTTATTAACAGGGATAGTAGCTTCAGTTCCTAAACTAACAAACTTAACATCAAAGTTAGAATCATCAGGTTTAGCATGTGCATAACCATTAACAACTAAGTTCTTACCGTTAACAGCGGCATACATAACACCAGAAGCAACCATTACTAATAAAATAAGTAGTAACATAAAAGTTTTTTTGCGTTTCATTATTTCACCCCCTTTTCTTCATTGTATGGGAAGTGCCATAAAAAAAACTATTAGAATAAGTTTTAATTAAATTCGATCGATATTTCATCTTGTCACATCTCCATTATTTTCATACTAACATTTTTAAATTATTCGAGTCAATCAAATTTACACTAATTTTTTTAATTGAAAGCTATCTCTACATCTATAGAATCATCGTTAAAAGCTACATATAGCAACAAAAAGCCACTAATACAAATTAATAAAGAAGCTAAAAAAGAAGTGTAAACCAACTTTTTCTTCTTATAAGAATCAGTACATTTTAACTTTTTAATATCATTAATACTACTCTTTAAGAAATAAGTATAAATTACTAGTAATATAGAAAATATAATAATTAATGTATCTCTATACTTACTTTTACATTTTAAATCATTATATAGAAAGTACTTTCTCTCTAAACTATTAGAATACCAACTAAACATGATTATTCCTAAGTATACAACCCATATAAGATCTTCAGTATTAATAGATTTAAGTTTTTCTTCTAATTCTTTACTCATACTAAATACTATGTAGTAATAACATTTTTAATAGTAATAAATATACTATAATGAAAGGAGTGTATTTATGCCAGGATGCCAACCTATGTGTAATAATAGAAATAATAATGGATGGTGGTTATGGATAATCATTATTATATTTATCATCATCTTATTATTTAATGAAGGTAACGGAAACAATAACTTTTAACATAAAAGTAAAATAAAACGGATCTATAAGATTCGTTTTTTATAATTAAAATGATATAATAACAAAGGTGATAATAATGAAAAGTGTTGAAAAAATAGTAAACGGCATCAAAATTACAGTAGATTATAAAACGGAATTATTAGGAATAATTATGATAATAGGAAAATATCACGAAAAGTATCCTGACTTATTTAGAGATTACGAAAATAAATTTTATACAGATATGATAAGTCAAAAGTTTAATCAATATAAAAATGAAGATGCTGTAACTATGTTTGATAAATTTGTTGAAAAGCATTCATTTAACTATGATGCTCCTTTTAGCTTGTTTTTGCAATTAGATGAAGATCTAAAGATAAACAAATTAGATGACTATACTTTCAAAGATAGATTACAATCAGACTCAGAAATATACAACTATATTATAATCTTGCAAGAATTTGCTAAAAAAATAAAATTTAAGGATTTTTATGAAAGTAACATACAATTATATAATTCATGGATAGATAACATATCAGGAGCATTTAAAAAGTACGATATAAGTAATTTCTTTTATAATTATTATGGATACTTAAATAAAAAAGAATTTGTAATAAATATTACAGCATTTACAACTTGTGGAGCATACTGTTGCAATCTAGAAAAAAAGATTGTTAGTTGCTACCCAGTTTATAGAAAAATGAAAAAAGATAAGTTATTTGATAGTAAAGATAACGAAAAACTCATATTACAAAACCCTATACATGAATTTAGTCATGGATATGTTAATCCAATCACAGATAAATACAATATTTTAAATAAAAAAACAAATCTATTTGACGATATTAGAGAAATAATGAAAAAACAAGCATATCCTTATGATACGCAAATAATAAATGAACATATAATCAGAGGAATTGAAGCAAGATATATATACTTAATATACAAAGATGAAAAATGGTATAAAGAGAGAATTCAAAATGAAAAAAATCTAGGATTTAAATATATTGATGTAATAATCAGTAGTTTAACAGAGTATGAAAATAATAGAGCCACATATAAAACACTAGATGAATACTATCCAAAAATAATAGAAAACATAAAAAAATATCAATCAAAATGATATTTTTTTTTGACAAAAAAACGAGCATAATGCTCGATAATAACCAATTGGTGGAGTTGAGGAGAATCGAACTCCTGTCCGAAAACAAAGCTACATAAACCTCTACAAGTTTAGTTAACTAATCTTTCTTATATATTACCTATATAGTTAACGAAAAAAGTAATATACCAGTCTGATTATTCTTTCTATTATCTAGACAAATAATAGCTATAACCTAATAAAATGAACCTCAACTTAACCCTTAGGTAAAGTTAAATTGAAGTGTATTCCCTATTATTAAATTAGGCAAAAGCAACAGCTTGGCGAGTACCAAACATGTTTGCGAATACTTCTTTTACTTTGTTTGCATTTATTTTATTTGCTCGTAACGTGAAATCTCCGACCTGCCATCTATGCTCTTATATTCCCGTCGAAACCAAATCAACCCCATGCAGATATAATTATAACATAATTAACTATAAAAGTCCACCATTCCCTTTAATATCAATAGTTTTGTCGCTTGTAAATAGACCTTTACCTTTTGAAAAACATTTTTTATCATCGTTACATGTTAGTAAAGTATTAAAGTCTAAATAATAAATTCCATTATCATTACAAATACATGTTTTACAATAACACTTAGCACAACTTTCAAATATTACAACAATACCATCTTTATAATTATTAATTTGTTCTAACATAGAAGGTAAAACAACTGTGTTAATACAATTAAACTTACCATCATAAGTACAAACATTAATAATAGAATTTCTCTTTCTACCAAATGATCTACTAAAAAGGTAATATGTAGTACCCTTATGATCTACTAAACATATACCTTGAGTATTACTAAAAGGATTAGAAATAACACTATTAGTAACACTAATATCACCATTACTTAGTATTCTATATTCTTTAATTATAGCTTTATGTTCATTAAATTGTGAAAAATCTACATAATTACCAACATAAATATTATTATTATGAATTGCTAAATAAGAAGGAGAACTATGTTTAGCACTAGTAGAATACAACATATTCTTATCATCAACGCAAGTAACTTTATCCACATAAATAGTGGATAAATCTTTTGCATCTACTAAGTCTTTTCCACAATATCTGTTGATAAAAGATTTATTACCATAACCAACACCTGTTACAAATAGACTATCAGTTTTCTTATGATATCCAATCCCACCACAATGTAATTTACTATCTAAAAATACTCTCTTAACAGAATTATTACTAAAAACATACAATATAGAATTACTCTCATGATTATAATCGTAACATGCAACAACCACAAAATTACCTATAGAACAGCATCCTTGAGGTACAAAATTATTACCATTTAACGGAATTTGACCAATTTTTTCGACAAGACAAGTGTAAAAAGATGTATATCTATTTTTTTTAAAACCCATTGATAACACCACCAATTCTAGTAATTTATTATAATATAAGAATAATTTTAAAACAAGGATTATAAATATTGACCAATATGGTATAATATGAAAGGAAGGTGAAAAGAAAGATGGAACAGTGGAAAAATTTTAAAGAAGGAAAATGGTGTAATGAAATTAATGTAAGTGACTTCATTAAAAGTAATTACAAAGCCTATGATGGTGATGAATCATTTCTTGCTACTAAAACAGATAAAACTGCTAAAGTATGGGGAAAATGTGAAACACTATTAAAGGAAGAATTAAAAAAGCATGTTTTAGATATTGATGTAGATCATATGTCTGGAATAAATGCATTTGCTCCAGGATATATCGATAAAGAAAATGAAGTAATTGTTGGTTTACAAACAGATGCTCCATTAAAAAGAATCGTTAATCCATATGGAGGTATTCGTATGGTTTATCAAGAACTTGAAGCCTATGGATACAAACTAAATCCTGAAGTAGATAAATACTTTAATGAATTTAGAAAGACTCATAATCAAGGTGTATTTGATGCTTATACAAAAGAAATAAGAGTAGCAAGACACGTTGGATTATTAACAGGTCTACCAGATGCTTATGGTAGAGGTAGAATAATTGGAGACTATAGAAGAATCGCTCTATACGGAATCGATTATTTAATGGAACAAAAGAAAAACGAATGGGATAACATGCAAGTTGATGTTATGGATGAAAAAACTATTCGTCAAAGAGAAGAAATCTCAATGCAATATAGAGCATTAGATGAATTAAAGAAAATGGCTGCAGAATATGGATGTGATATATCTAAACCAGCCAGCAACGCTAAAGAAGCTGTTCAATGGACTTACTTTGGATATCTTGCATCAGTTAAAGAAAACAATGGTGCTGCAGAAAGTATAGGAAGAGTTGACGCTTTCTTCGATATCTATTTTGAAAGAGATTTTGAAAACGGTACTTTAACAGAACAAGAAGCACAAGAAATTATTGATCAATTTGTAATAAAACTAAGAATCATTAGACACTTAAGAACTCCAGAATATGATGAATTATTCTCAGGAGATCCAACATGGGTAACATGTTCAATTGGTGGTATTACAAAAGAAGGTAAGAGTATGGTTAATAAGACTTCTTACAGAATTTTACATACACTTACAAATCTAGATCCAGCACCAGAACCAAACATGACTGTACTATGGGCACAAGAATTACCAGAAACATGGAAGAAATATTGTGCTAAGATGTCTATCGCAACAGATGCTGTACAATACGAAAATGATGATTTAATGAGACCATCAATGGGAGATGACTATGCAATAGCTTGTTGTGTATCTTCAATGAGAGTTGGAAAAGATATGCAATTCTTTGGAGCTCGTTGTAACTTAGCTAAATCATTACTATACTCAATCAATGGTGGTATTGATGAAGTAAAAGGAGATTTAGTAATCCCAGGATTTGAAAAGATGACTGATGAAGTATTAGACTTCGATAAAGTTAAAAAAGCATATTGGAAAATGCTAGAAAAAGTTGCTAAAATCTATGCAGATGCTATGAACGTAATTCACTATATGCATGATAAATATGCTTATGAAGCAGTACAAATGGCATTACATGATACAGACGTTAATAGATTAATGGCTTATGGTGTTGCTGGATTATCAGTAGCAGCAGATTCATTATCAGCAATCAAATATGCTAAAGTTAAACCAATAAGAAATGAAGAAGGAATTGCTGTAGATTTTGAAATCGAAGGTGACTTCCCTAAATATGGAAATGATGATGACAGAGTTGACGATTTAGCTAAAGAAATATTAGAAAAAATTTATTCTGAATTAGCTTCTCATCCATGTTATAGAGATGCACATCCAACATTATCTGTATTAACAATTACTTCAAATGTTGTATATGGATCAAAGACTGGATCTACTCCAGATGGAAGAAAAGGTGGAGAACCATTTGCTCCAGGAGCTAATCCAATGCATGGAAGAGATGCATCAGGAGCTATAGCTTCACTAAATTCAGTAGCTAAACTAGATTGGGAAAATTGCTGTAGAGATGGTATTTCAAATACATTCTCAATAGTACCTAATACTTTAGGAACAAATCATACAGAACAAGTTGATAATCTAGTATCATTAATGGATGGATACTTCGTACAAGGAGCACACCATCTAAATGTTAACGTATTAAATAGAGAAACATTAATAGATGCAATGAATAATCCAGATAAATATCCTTTATTAACAATCAGAGTATCTGGATACTCAGTAAGATTTAATAGATTAACAAGAAAACAACAAGAAGAAGTTATTTCTAGAACTTTCCACGAAAAAATATAATGCAAGGTTCAATAAGTTCAATTGAAACATTTGGTTTAGTAGACGGTCCTGGAATACGTACCGTCTTCTTTCTAAATGGATGTAACTTAAGATGTAAGTATTGTCATAATCCAGAAACATGGAAATTCCAAGAGATGAATTATACTCCAGAAGATATAGTAAAAAAATGTATAAGAAATAAGCCATATTATAGAAGAAACAATGGTGGTGTAACCTTCTCAGGAGGAGAACCACTACTACAATACGATTTCCTTATAGATACTTGTAAAAAATTAAAAAAAGAAAATATACATATAGCTATAGATACTGCAGGAGTAGGATTAGGTGATTATAAAGAACTATTTAATAATATAGATTTAGTATTATTAGATATAAAACATATCACTAACGAAGGATATAAAGAAGTAACTGGACATGACTCATTAGACAAATTCTTTGAATTTGTAGAACAATTAAATAAAACAAATGTAGAAGTGTGGATAAGACAAGTAATAATTCCTGAAGTAAATGATAATAAAGATTATATGAAAGATTTATCAGAGTTCATAAAAAAACATATAAAAAATGTTAAAAGAGTAGATTTTCTACCTTATCATAAATTAGGACAAGAAAAGTATGAGAAATTAAACATACCATATCCATATAAAGATAAAGTAGAAATGGATAAAGATAAATGTAATGAATTATATAAAATATTTGAAAAAGAATTTGAAGACTATTATGAAGAAATCATCTAATAGTCTTTTTTTTGCAAAAAAAAAGATACCGAAGTATCTTATATATTACTAAGTGTTTGACTAACAGCTGCATCTGCTTCTTCATTAGCAGCAGTTACTTTATAAATATGATCTTTCATAGTAACAACTTTATTATAGAAAGCTTCATAATTTTTTCTTAATTCATTATATCTATCACGAGAAGAATCTGCTCCAGTACTTTGCCATGCATCACCATATAATGATTTCATACTAGTATCTACATCATTAAATATATCCATTATATTATCTGCATTACCTTTAATACTATCTGCAAGACCTCTAGCACCTTGATAATCTTTTTGTTCAAATTCGTTCATAAAAACCTCCTAAAATAAATGTGAAGCCATAGAAGCATTATCTTCTTCTACATCATTAAAATGACGAGCACCTTCACTTATCTTATCTCCTAATTCATTTAATAAGTCTCTAAATTGTTGTAGATAACCAATTTGCTCTTCTACTACAGTATTAAATTCAGAAGCAGCAGGTCCTCTCCAAATAGTCATTAAATTATCTACATTAGTTTTTAAAGCACTAATTTCATCACCTAATACTTGACTATTATTAACTGTATTAACACCTTGAGTATTCATATTAGATGCATCTACATGTAATCCTGACATATAAAAATCCTCCTATCATAACTTTATTATATATTATTCATTATTTAATTACTTTTATTATTTAATATTTTTACACTTATTGACTTAGATAACTCTTATAATTTCCATAATTAATGGCCTTTGTAATATTTTGATGCCATTCTGGATGACATCCCCTATTTCCTGGATTAGGATGTCCACAGTTATACCATGAGTTCTTATCAACTACAAATTCTACGATACATTGTCCATTATTATGACCCCATTTATTTGCTGGATTATGATCCCACGCTACATATTCCTGAGATTTAATATCTCCTATAACGCATTTAAGTACACTACCATCTTCTTGTACAAAATCAACACAATCTCCTACGTTACCAAAAGTAGTAGTACATGCTATTACATATCTATCACCAATAATGCCGAAACCTTCTTCATCAAAGTTCATTCCAGCTTCTTCTCTTAATTTATATTGATTACTTGATGGAGCTGTAATCATCTGCCATCCCATATAAGTATGAACACTACCTAAACCTTCAGGTATATCTATAACAGTACCTTCTACTCCATTAATATTTATTCTAGTAGAATTTACACTATCTCTACTAGAACTGCCTCTACTAGAAGCAGTAGTAATACCTGCCATTGAAGCAGAGGCACTACCGATATAAGTAGATCTTCTACTACTAGAATTACTACTAGTTGTAGAAACCCCACTTGAAGAATTACTCTTCATAGATACATTACTTGAAGTATTAACTGACTTACTAGTATTAGTAGTATTATTACTAACATCATTTCTATATTTAGCTCTTTCAAATACCATACTATTTTGAAGATTTGTATGAGAGTCTATTACATTTTTAATAAGAATACCTGTATTATTAATCTTCTTAGCACAAGCATCTAAATTAGCTGCTATACAATTGATTGCTTTAGAAAAATTAAACTCATCAGAATTAGCTGGAAAAGCAGCTACAGTACTACCTAAATTTTGCATATCTCCAGCTAGATAGTTAAATTCATCAACTTTGCCATTTAAAACATCACAATCTAATACAAATCTACCCATACTACTTACCTCCTATATCTTCAATATAGTTAGCCTCATCAAGTATATCCTTTAAAGAATTAAATAAATTAGTTGTGATTAATTCATCCTTATCAGTTTCTTCATAAGGACCTATTGCTAAAGATATTTGATAAAAACAATTATTATCTACAAAATAAGCACTCATCTGTTTAATACATCTATTATCTACTTTTATATCTTGTATATATATTTTATAATCAAATAATTTCTTATAATCTTTATAAAACTTAACAGTACAATTATCAAGATTACTATTATTCTTATCTATTCTACTCTCTATAGTTTCTCCACTACTTAATTCTCCATCATATAAGAATTGTTCAATAATACCTCTACCTATAGCAGTAAAAATAATATTCTTATCATCATTATTAACTACTTTTAAATTATTAAGTATAGGTACATTAACTCTACTCTTATCTATATAACTATTAATACTATTAGCTACTTTAATTAACTTTTCCATATATACACCACACTTTAATTAGAGAAACTCCAAACTTGTCTTCCTTCATTTAAGAATACATCTATATCCCATGTCTTTTTAGACTTAGATTCACTATTTGGATCCGCAACATTAATAGAACCATCATCATTCATACCGGTTAAGACTATATAATGTCCTCCATTAGTAAAGTGTCCAGGTCCCATAGACATAATAACCATATTACCATCCTGAAGACTATTCGTAATATTTGACCTACTTACACTCATTTGTTTAGAATTTACCCCATATTCATCAGCTATTGCATTAAAGAAACTCCATGCAGTACCATTATTTTTAACACGATGACCATTTGCTAAACTCCAATTAGCTGTCTCAACAGGATCAATAGTCTCTCCCTTTAAATAAGTAAGAACCATCGCCATAGAAGTAGGTCCACATCCAGCAGATGCAATAGTACTACCATAACCATAAGATTCATTATAATCAGTCTGATAATAATTAACAAACTCATGTTGAGCAAGTACACTACCTTCTAAAACAATTCCATTTATATTAGAAAGACAAGCTTCTATTTGAGATTTCAAATTATTAATATTATTATTTATAGTATTTATTTGATCATTAAATTGATTAATCATCGCAGTATCTTTATTCGCAATCGCAGTATTTAGATTATTATGAGTAATATTTAGATTATTCTTTTCTGTATTATACTGTTCATAAAAACTAATTGCTTGATTTAAATAATCTAATTGAAGTAAAATTTGAGATTTAAATTCATTCTCAAATTCTGAAGTTTGATTTATAAAATTATTTTTTGAGTCTCCTGACCAAACGCCATTATTAATTTCTGAGATCTTTGAATCATAATTAGAAAAAATACCACTAAGCTTTTCTCTAGCACTACTTATATCACTACCACTAAACATTAAACACTACCTACCTTACCAGATACAGTACTATCTGCAGATGTATAAGATTCACAAAAGTGTTCCAACATCCCAATTTCTGCACCATTAAAGATATTAATAGAACCTCTTATCTCTCCATTAATACCCTTATAACCTTCTAAAAAACTATTTTTAACTGGTCCACAAAATATAGAATCATCCAAAGAATTTATAGAATTAGATATAGAATCCATATCATCATATACAGAACTAGTCATATCTTTAATATTACCAATTGCTTCATTAAAAATACCATAGTCTTTAACAGTAATCTCTTCCATAATACCCTCCTAAATCTTCATACTAGATAGAGCTTGTTCAGTAGATTGAATACTTTTACTAACATCATTTAAATAATTAGCTAGAGTATCTAAATCATTAATAGACTGTTTCAATAAATCAACTTGGCTCTTATCAGTACTAGTAAACTTATTCTTAGTATCAGATTGCCATGATGAAGTAGAACTTTCTAATTTACTAGAATAATTATTAAGAGCAGTAGACATAGTAACACTCTTCTCTTTAATAACATTGATAGTAGCATCAACTAATTCAAAATCAAATACATACTTAGCCATAAGCCTCACCTATTATAATTTTAACATACTAAATAATAATACACTTTCATTAAAAGTAATTTTACAAATATATTTACAAAAAAAGAAGCTAATATCTTTTTAGATTCTTAGCTACTTCTCTTTGAATATCTCTTTGTTTAATAGTTTCACGTTTATCATATTCCTTCTTACCATGACAAACACCTAACGCTACTTTTAATTTATTCTCTTTAAAATATAACTTAGTAGGAATTAAAGTATATCCTTTAAGTTCAATATATTTTTCTAGTTTTCTTATCTCTTTCTTATGTAGTAATAACTTTCTATCACGACTTTCTTCATGATTAAAAATATTTCCTTCTTTATATAAACCAACATACATATTTAAAAGATAAACTTCATGATTTCTTATAATTCCATAGCAATCTTTAATATTACAATCACCATTTCTAATAGATTTAATCTCAGTACCTGTAAGAGCTATACCAGCCTCAAATACTTCATCTATAAAATAATCATGATTAACTTTTCTATTTAGAATTTCCATTCTATCACTCCCATGTAAGTCCCCATACAAGATTTGGATAGCATTCACTTACTATAGCTTTATAATACTCATAATGAGACATATAATTAGATAATTGATCATTAGTAAGTTGTGGGTATGGTACAACTTTAAAATTTTTGTAGTAACGTGAAGTAGTATATATCAATTCTGCTTTTGGGTCAACTACACTATTAGTAACTGTACCATCTACATCAACATTTTTCTTTAAAGTAACTTCAAAAGCTAAACCAGTATAGTTTTCAACTTTTCTTTGATCACTTATAAAGTTACCTAAAGAATAGATTACAAAAGTCTTATTATTATTTATATATTCTACAGTTTGTACAACATGAGGATGTGCCCCAATTATTAAATCTACACCTAACTCAGATAAATAATTAGCTATCTCTTCTTGTTTTCTATCAACTCTTAAAGAATACTCAGTACCCCAATGCATTGCGACTATAACAAAGTCAACTTTGTCCCTAACAAGTGCTATATCCGCAGCTGCTTTCTCAGGACTATACTCATTATTTAAATAATCTTTACCATATGGAGTAGTTAATCCATTATTCCATATAGTATAAGAAATAAATGCATACTTAATATTATTAGCTTCATATACTCTAGAAATAGATTCAGTTCTATCCTCATTACTAATAAATTGTCCAGAAGAAGCTACATTAGGAAATTGTTTCCAATAAGCAACTGAATTTAATACACCTTGTTCATTCTTATCCATAGTATGATTAGTTGCTAAAGAGACCATATTAAATCCAGCATCTATAAATGCATCTCCAACTTCTGTAGGTGAATTAAATCTAGGATAGTTAGAATAACCTAAACTAGCTCCACCTAAGATAGTTTCTTGATTATAATATGCTAAATCATACTTAGAAGAAATAGGCTTTATTGCCTCCAATTGAGGTTTAAAATTATAAGTACCATCAGATTGTCTAGCATCTTCATAAATAGTTGAATGAATTAAAGCATCTCCTACCATAAATACACTAGCTTTATATTCTTTAGGCTCTTTTACTTCTTCTTTCTTCTTTTCTTCTTTCTTAATAGGAATAGTACTATTATTATTAAATAAACTATCTCTATTAAAATATACATAACAAAATGAAGATCCAATTAAAATAAGTAATGAAAATATGAAAAATAACTTAATATTTTTCTTTAGTTTTCTCTTAGCTTTTCTAATACCTCTACTACTCATAACTATACCTTCCTAATAACTTCAAAATCTATTGTTTTATCATCCTTAGAAGCTCTAACTACCTTAACAATAACCCTTTCTCCTATACGATATCTAATATTAGTTCTTTCTCCCGTTAAAGTCATATGTTCTTCGTCAAAATGGAAGAAGTCTTTCATATCTCTAATAGGAACTAAACCTTCAATTAAATTATCTAACTCTACAAACATACCAAAACTTGTAACTGAAGAAATCATACCTTCAAACTCTTCACCAATATGATTTTCCATATATTGAGCCATCTTCATATCTTCAACTTCTCTTTCACAATCAACTGAAGCTCTTTCTCTAGAAGATGAATGTTCTGCGATATAAACAAGTTTTTCTTCCCACTTTCTAATAGTAGGCATATCAATCTTACCATCAAATAAGTAAGTATGAAGTAATCTATGTACTGTAGTATCAGGATAACGTCTAATTGGAGAAGTAAAATGTGTATAACAAGTACTTGCTAAACCATAATGTCCAATATTTTCAGGTTTATATACAGCTTTTTGCATACTTCTTAATAATAAAGCTGCAAGTATCTTATATTCAGGCTTATCATCTAATTGTTTTAATATTCTTTGCATAGTAGTAGGTTTAAAGTTAGTTAAATCCCCAGTAATCTTATAACCTAAACTACTTACAAAACTTAAGAAACTTCTAATCTTATCATCTTGAGGAGTCTCATGTACACGATAAATAAATGGTAAATTCATAAAATATACATGAGTCGCAACACATTCATTAGCCGCAATCATAAATGACTCAATCAACTTTTCACCAGTTCTTTGTTCACGTACTTTAATTTCTAATGGTACACAATCTTCATCTACTATAATCTTAGCTTCATTTACTTCAAAATTAATATAACCACGTCTAGTAATCATATCTTGTAGTATTTTTGCTAACTCTTGCATAGTTCTTAAAGTATTCGCAAACTCTTTATAATCATCAGGTACAACATTATCTTCTAATATACTATTAACATTCTTGTAAGTCATTTGTTTTCTAGATCTAATTACGCTAGGAAATATCTCATAATTTATCTGTTTACCCTTATTATCAAACTCCATAACACAAGAAACAGCTAATCTATCTACATTAGGATTTAATGAACAAATACCATTAGATAATTCATGTGGAAGCATAGGAATAACTCTATCTACTAAATAAACACTAGTTCCTCTTTCCATAGCTTCTTCATCTAATGGAGAACCTTCCTTAACATAATAACTAACATCAGCTATATGTACACCTAATTCATAATGTCCATTAGGAAGTCTCTTAATAGATATCGCATCATCTATATCCTTAGTATCATCACCATCTATAGTAAATATTTCCCAATCTCTTAAATCTCTTCTACCTTCTAAATCAGTATCTAATACTTCCATAGGCATCTTAGATACTTCTTCTTTAACAGTATCAGGAAACTCAGTATTAATATTATATTTCTTAATAATAGACATAATATCTACTCCAGGATCGTTCTTATGACCAATTATCTCTATTACTTTACCTTCATATTTTAAATTATTGTTTAAATGTTTAGTAAGTTCTACAACTACTTTATGTCCATCAACAGCATTCATAGTAGCATTTTGAGGTATCTCTATCTCTAATTTAATCTTATTATCATCTAATTTAATATGACCAATGCCCTTACTGTCAAAAGTAATTTCACCGATATATTGTTCTACTTGTCTCTTAATAATCTTTAAAACACGACCCTCTAGTCTATCTAAATTCATCTTACTAGTAATTTCCACAAGAACAATATCATCGTGAATAGCTCCATTCATATTATCTTGAGAAATAAATATATCATCATCTGAATTTTCTACCTCTACAAAGCCAAATCCTCTTTTATTACCTCTCATTATTCCACGTCTTAAATGACTATTCTCAAGCATCATATATTTATCTTTATTAGAGTGATAAATAACAGTTTCTTCTTCTAATTCATGTAAAGTCTTTAATATCTCCTTAGTAGACTCAACATCCTTAACACCTAATAAATCCTCTATCTCAAAAACAGATAAAGCTTTATCACTATTCTTTAATATATTTATAATATTATCCTTCATTAGTATCACCTTCTACCTTATTATAACAATAAAAGATATAAAAAAAAAGGACTATGTCCTTATATAAACATTGAAATTAAACAGATAACAAAGAAAGCCATTCCTAATACAAAAGTTATTCTTGTAATAACTAATTCAGATCCTCTTTCTTTTCTTGCTTTAAATAACTCAGTATTACCACCAGATAATATTTGAGCAGCACCTTCAGCTTTACCACTTTGTAGTAAAACAATTATTATTAATAAAATTGAAATTATTAAGAGTGCAGTTTCCATAACACACCTCCGTTTTAAATAGCACTTATATAATAACATAAAAGATATACGAATGCAAATTATATCAACAAAAAAGTACCATAAAGGTACCAAAAGTTAAATAATTATGAAAAAACAATTAATTCCGCTAATAAACAGATAGTAAAAACATACTCAGTAGAACAATTATAAGCAGTCTTTAAACTTACCTAAAATTAATAAGTTTACTTATAATAATACACACAACGGGTACTATCTCTACTATTAGCTTAACACACAATTATAAACTATATAACCTATAAAATAGGTCATTGTCACTATTTTTACATAGTAATTTTAGATAAAACTTCATCAATAGAAATAATTTCAGATTCTCCTGTTCTTCTATTCTTTAATTCTACTTTATTATCAGTAGCATCTCTACCAACAATAATTCTATTTGGTATACCAAATAAATCTGCATCACCAAACTTAACTCCAGGGCGTTCATCTCTATCATCATATAAAACATCTAAACCATTATTTTTTAATTTATCATATAGAGAATCAGATACACTCTTTTGAGTATCATCCTTACTATTTATAACAATTAATTCTACATCATAAGGACTAATTACATTATTAAATATAATACCTCTATCATCATGATTTTGTTCAATATAAGCAGCTAATGTTCTAGCAATACCAATACCATAACATCCCATAACTGGATATTTTAAACTATTATCAACATCACTAAATTGTAATCCTAAACTCTTACAATACTTATCTCCTAATTTAAATGTATTACCCACTTCAATACCCTTCTTAAAAGTTAATTTAGAGCCACAATGAGGACAATTATCATCAGAACAAACATTTCTTATATCAGCAGTAATATATGTCTCAAAATCACTATTATTAACGTTTAAATAATGATAATCAGTCTTATTAGCACCTGCAATATAATTTTTCATATTAGCAACTTCTAAATCAACAACAATAGGTATTTCTAAACCAATAGGTCCAGCAAAACCAACTTCAGCATGAGTAACAGCCTTATCTTCTTCTAATGTAGATAATTCAACATCAGTAGCATTAAGACATCTAGCTAACTTTAACTCATTAACTTCTCTATCTCCTCTAACAAGAACGGCATATAACTTATCATTAGCTTTATATATTAATGTTTTAACAGTTCTCTTAATATCACAACCTAAGAAATTACAAACATCATCAATACCTCTAGTATTAGGAGTAGCAATAAGTTCTAATTCCTTCTTATCTTCTTTAACTTCTTCTCCAGCCATACACTCACAAATCTCAATATTAGTAGATAAACCACACTTATCACATAATACTAAAGTATCTTCTCCAATATCACATACAGCTTGAAACTCTTCAGATAATAATCCACCCATAGCTCCAGTAGAAGCTTTAACTATACGATAATCAATACCTATACGATCAAATATTTTCTTATATGCCTCAAACATTAACTTATAAGAACGATCTAATCCATCCAAATCCTTATCAAAAGTATAAGCATCTTTCATAACAAACTCACGAGTTCTAATTAAACCATATCTACTTCGAGGTTCATCCCTATACTTAGTAGCCATTTGATATAAACTAAGTGGCATATCTTTATAAGATTTAATATAATCTTTAGCTACATCAACAAACATCTCTTCATGAGTAGGACCTAATACATAGTTTCTTAAAGCTCTATCTTTTAAAGAAAACATATCATTACCAAATACATCTCTTCTACCACTAGCTATATATATATCCTCCGGTAATAATGAAGGCATAACTAACTCTTGAGAATCAATATTATTCATTTCTTCTCTAACTATATTTTCAATCTTTCTAAGTACTTTTAAACCTAAAGGTAAAAAAGTATAAATACCACTACCAGTCTTTTTAACCATCCCTGTACGTACTAATAAATTAGCACTAACAGACTCTTCTCCTTTTACATCTTCCTTGTACGTAACAAAATACGAATTACTTAATTTCATAATTACACCTCCATAAAAATAAAAAGGATGATACCAAAGGAGTGCATAAGCACGGTACCATCCTTAATTTAACTTAATCTTATAACGGTTTTAAACCGAGAGAATAAATCTCTTCCACAAAAGGTAGGAACTAAATCAGATTATTATTAGGTTCTCACTATCCCTAACTCACTTTGAATAAGAGCCAATAAAGTGTTGGTCTTTTGTATTGGATATATATAAAATATGCGTATATTATAAATAATTTTAACTACTTTGTCAAATTATCTATTTAATTCTTCTTCAATTCTCATTAATTGATTATATTTACAAATTCTATCTGTTCTAGACATAGAACCAGTCTTAATTTGTCCTAAATTTAATCCTACTGCTAAATCAGCAATTGTAGTATCTTCAGTTTCACCAGATCTATGAGAAATAACTGTAGCATATCCATTAGCTCTAGCTAATTCAATTGTTTCTAATGTTTCAGTAATTGTACCAATTTGGTTAACTTTTAATAAAATAGCATTACCAGCATGATTATCAATACCCATTTGTAAACATTTTTTATTAGTAACGAATAAATCATCACCAACTAATTGAATTCTATCTCCTAATCTTTCAGTAATTTTTCTAAATCCTTCCCAGTCATTTTCATCTACTGGATCTTCAATAGAAATAATAGGATATTTATTAACTAATTCTTCATAGAAATCAATTAATTCATCAGTAGTTAAACTTCTTCCTTCTCCTACAAGATTATATTTTCCATCTTCATAGAATTCTGAAGCAGCTACGTCAATAGCTAAACAAACATCTTTTCCTGGAGTATATCCAGCTTTTTGAATAGCTTCCATAATTAATTCAAAACCTTCAGTGTTAGATTGTAAATCTGGAGCAAATCCTCCTTCATCACCTACACCTGTAGCTAATTTCTTTTCATTTAATACTTTCTTTAAGTTGTGGAATACTTCAGCACCAACTCTAACTCTTTCATGAATAGTATCTCTTTGTGGAATAATCATAAACTCTTGAAAGTCAAGTTTATTATCTGCATGAGCTCCACCATTAATAATATTCATCATTGGTTTTGGTAAAACAGTTCCTTCACCAACATATCTATATAAAGGCTTTCCTGCTTCAATAGCACTAGCTTTCATAGCAGCCATAGAAATACCTAAAATAGCATTAGCACCAAATTTAGATTTAGTTTCAGTACCATCTAATTCGATCATTGCATAATCTAATGCTTTTTGATCAGCAGCATCCATACCAATTACTAAATCACGTAATGGTCCATTAACATTTTCAACTGCTTTTAGAGTACCTTTACCCATATATCTAGATTTATCACCATCTCTTAACTCTAAAGCTTCTCTTTCACCAGTAGAAGCACCAGATGGTACAGCAGCACGACCTAAAATTCCATTTTCAAGAATAACATCTACTTCAACAGTAGGATTTCCACGAGAATCTAATATTTCTCTTGCTCTAACGTCTTTAATTTTCATTCTTTAATTCCTCCACTTTTTTCTTAAATTCTGCTCCTCTAATTTCGCATTCCTTATATTGATCCCACGAAGCAGAAGCGGGACTCAATAGTATTATACCACCAGTTTTTGTAACTTCAACACATTTATCAAAACCATCTTTCAAAAACTCATAACTATAAGTTGGAATGTTCAAACTATTACCATATTCTAGTACTCTATCACGACATTGTCCTATCGCAATTATATTAGATACATTACCCATAAAAGGAGTTAACTCATTAAAATCTTGTCCTCTTTCTAATCCACCTAATATTATGGTTACAGGTTGATCAAAACTAGATAAAGCTATTTGCGTACACTTAATATTAGTAGCTTCAGTATCATTGTAGAATCTAACTCCATTAACAGTATCAACATACTCTAATCTGTGCTCTACTCCTCTAAATGATGATATTACATCAATAATAACATCATTAGTAACACCAAACTCCTTAGCTATCATAATAGCACCCATACAATTTTCTACATTATGTATACCAGCAATAAAAATTTGATCACGTGATATTACTTTATCACCATAATAATAGATAGCATCATCTTTTAAATAACAACCATTAATCTCTCTCTTAGAAGAAAAATATTTTACAGTAGACTTAATATTCTTAGTCTCATTCATAACATCTTCATTCTCTATATTTAATATAGCGATATTATCAGATGTTTGATTTTTAAATAATTTAGCTTTAACTCTCTTATAATTTTCAAAGCTCTTTAAAAAATCAATATGTGCAGGACTTAAATTAGTCATTAATGCAACATCAGGATTAAACTTATCAAGATTCTCTAATTGTTGACAAGATACTTCCATTACAATAATATCTCCACTCTTAACATCATTTAAGATACTACATAAAGGATATCCAATATTTCCTGCTAAGAATACCTTATCACCAAAAGCCTTATGCATAATGTTATAAGTAAGAGTTGTAGTAGTAGTCTTACCATTAGTACCAGTAATACCAATTAGTTTAACACCTTCAGGTAATAATCTATAAGCCATCTCTACTTCATTAATAACTTCTACACCTAATTCTCTAGCTTTTAGAACATATTTGTGATCAATTGGTACACCAGGATTTTTTATTAAATAATCAAAAGAATTATCTAATAAATCATCAGGATGAGACCCAAATATTAATTGTACTCCTAATCCCCTAAGTTCAGCTATTTGATCAGCATCTAACTTAGATTCTTCCTTTCCATCATTTAAAATTACTTCATTACCTCTAGCAATTAAATATTTCGCAGATTGATAACCACTTCTTGCTAAACCTAAAATTAATATTTTATTATTTGTAAACATTTTATCACCATAATAATTATACTATAAATAAGTCAAATTAACTACTCTATATTGTTGAAAGAACGTCAAATGATATGCTATAATTATTTAAGAAATAAAGAGGTGTTGGAGATGAAAATAGTCACATTGACCCCTGCTCAATTCGATAGGTTTGGAGCCAATCATAGATACAGAAATTATTTTCAAACAAGTTCTTATGGATCATTAATGACTAAATTTGGATACAACATCCATTATTTAGGAATAGTAAGCGATACAAATAAACTAATAGGTGCAACTTTAATATTATATAGAAATGCCTTTATGAATCATAAAATAGCTTATGCACCGAGAGGAATACTATTTAACTATGAAAACTTAGACAACTTAGAAGAAGCAACAAAGAAAATTAAACAAGTATTAGGAAAACAAGGATTTATGTCCTTGAGAATAGATCCATATATCCCTTTAACAATAAGAGATTCACAAGGAACTATAATGAATTTTAATAATCAAGGAAATAGAATTATAGATAACTTAAAAAGTGCAGGTTTTTCATATAAAGGAAAGAATGTATCATTCGAAAATGAAAAACCAAGATGGGAAGGTCTAGTAATATTAGGAGAAGATCCAGAAACATTATTTAATAAATTTGAAAAAAGAACTAGAAATAAAGTTAGAAGAGCACTAAATTTTGGTATAGAAGTAACAAAAGAATCTACAAAGAATATCGATAAGTTATATGCATTTATCAAAAATACAACAAAGAAGCCAAAAGAATACTATGAACAATTAATAGAAAAATATGGTGATAAAGCAGAATTATTCTACGCAAGAATAAATACTGAAGTGTATACATTAAATAGTAGAAAAGCATATGAAGCAGAATTAGAAAATAATAATATACTTGCTAATATGATTCAAGATCAAAGTATAGATTTTAAACAAAAAGAAAATGTGCTTAATAAAAAAATGGAATCTGATAAACTACTAGATACTTATAAACAAGCATTAGTACAAGCAACTAATCTATTAAAAAAATATCCATCAGGAATAATAATAGGTGGAGCTTTAACAATTAAATATGATAATGCCGCATTTATAATAGTTGATGGAGTACATCCAAAATATAAAAGTCAAAATCCTGACTATGTTATAAAATGGAAAATGATAGAAGAATACACAAAAGAGAATTTAAAGTATTTAAATTTAGGTGGAATTATAGGAGAATTTGAAAAACAAACAGAACATAATATAGCCAATGAAAAGAAATTAGGATTCAATACAACAATAACAGAGTATATAGGAGAATTTGAAATAATACTAAATAATTTCACATATAATTTATATAAAGGATTTACAAAGAAATAGTAGAAACTATTTCTTTTTTTATAACAAAAAAAAGAGAACTTATTGTTCTCTTTTAACAAATCATTATTCAACGATTTCTGTAACGTTACCAGCACCAACTGTTCTTCCACCTTCACGGATAGAGAATTTAGTTCCTTGTTCAAGTGCGATTGAGTGAATTAATTCAACATCAATGTTAACGTTATCACCTGGCATTACCATTTCAACACCTTCTGGTAAAGTAATAACACCAGTTACGTCTGTAGTTCTGAAATAGAATTGAGGACGATAGTTTGTGAAGAATGGAGTATGACGTCCACCTTCTTCTTTGCTTAATACGTATACAGCAGCCTTGAATTTATGATGAGGTGTAACTGTTCCTGGTTTAGCAAGAACTTGTCCACGTTCAACTTCTTCACGAGAAATACCACGTAATAATACTCCAGCATTGTCTCCAGCTTCTGCATAGTCTAATTGTTTACGGAACATTTCAATTCCTGTAACAACTGTTTTCTTAGTTTCTT
>JAUNMV010000022.1 GCA_030531695.1 Bacilli bacterium
CCAGAACCTGTTGCTCCTGCTCCAGTTGAACCTGTAGCTCCTGTAGTTCCAGAACCAACACCTGTAGTACCTGAGCCTGTAGCACCTGCTCCAGTTGAGCCAGTTGTTACACCTGAACCAGTTGTTACTCCAGCACCTGTAGTTACACCTGCACCTGAAGGACAAATTTATGGTGGAGCTAATCCAGCTGCTGTTGGTTCAGTAGAAGTTGAAACTAATACAAATCATCAAATATATGGTGGCGCTGATCCACTTGAAAATACACAAAATATTCCTGTTACTCCAGCACCTGCTCCAGTTGAGCCAGTTGCTCCAGCAGTACCAGAAATTAAACCAGTAGTTGAGCCTGTAGCTCCAGCTCCAGTTGAACCTGCTCCTGTTACACCTGTTGTAACACCAGTAGTTACTCCTGTTGCTCCAGCACCAACAGAGCCAACACCTGTTGTACCTGCAACACCACAACCTGTGGTACCTGCAGTAACACCAGTATCAAATCAATAATAAAAAAGCATTTATGCTTTTTTTCTTTATAAGGGGAATTTATGAATAAGACAATGAAGATTATAGAAAAAATATTATTTATTATTTCTATAATTGCGATTATTATTGGTATCGCAATTGTCTTTTTGTACTCTCATAAAAATGAAGATGGTTTATTTAAATTTGGAGATGTTTTCTTTTTATCAGTTAATGATAATGATATGAGTCCTGAATTTAAAAAAGGTGATTTAGTTATATTACAAAGTAAAGATCCTAAAGAATATCATATTAATAATATTATTGGTTATTATATAGCTGATGCGAATGGTAATATCTATACTAAATTAAGTACTATAGTAGATGGTTATTCTAATGATAGTTCTACATCATATTTATTTATGGTTAAATCAGGTAATAATGATAAAGTTACTTTAAGTGGTGGAGATGTTATTGGAGAATGGACTGGTACTTCTATTAGTAATGGAGCTATTATTATTAATTTTATGACTACTAGAATAGGTATTATTATATGTAGTGTTTTACCTTTATTTATATTCTTTACTTTGGAATTTATAATACTTATTATTAAATATTTGAATAGAGATAAACTAATTACAATCTCTAATTAATATGTTAAAATATAATTAGGATGTGTATATTATGGAAGATAAGAAATTACTTGAAGAAAATAATAACAATTCAAGTCATTATAAATTAGTTATACCTTTACTTATGTTATTAATATTTATATCTATTGGGTATAGTTATTTATCTACAGGATTAAAGGTTACTGGTGGTTTAGGTGTACCTAAAATGACATGGGATATTCATTTCGAAGATTTAGTTGAGAATCCTACTAATAATGTAGTTGCGATTACTCCTGCTTCTATTGGAGATTCTAAAACTAGTATTGCTTTTGATTTAGCTTTAAATTTTCCTGGAGATAAATATGGCTTTGATGTAGATGTAGTTAATAATGGTACAATAGATGCGATGTTATCTGGTTATACTGTTACTGGTATAAGTGCTACTCAAAGTGAGATTATTTCTTATCATTTTACTTATGCAGATGGTGATGAGTTAGAAGCAAAAGATTTATTAAGTGTAGGAGAAAGAGAGTCTCTACATTTTGATATTTTATATTTAGATAAATTATTTGATGAAGATCAAAATATGAATATAGTTATAACGCTTGATTATGTTCAAGCTGATGAAACAGCTGTTGCGAGAGATTAATCTCTCTTTTTTTTGTCAATTTATGTCAAAATTTTTGTAAATAATAATGATGTGTTATAATGAACATAGGTGGTACTATGAAGAAAATTTCAATTTTAAGTTTACATTTAGGTTATGGAGGTATCGAAAAATCTATTATAGCTTTAGCTAATTTACTTGCGGATAAATATAATGTAGAGATAGCTTGCTCATATAGATTGTATGATAAACCAGCTTTTAATATAGATAAGAAAGTTAAGATTAGATATTTAACTAAGGATATAGCTCCTAATAAAGATGAGTTTAAGGATGCTTTAAAACGTAAGAATATACATAATATTATTCAAGAAGGTAATAAGAGTATAAATGTTTTAAAACTTAGAAAAATGACTATGATAAATTACATTAAAAAATGTGATAGTGATATTATTATTTCTTCTCGAGATATATTTGATGATTGGTTAGGTAAATATGCGAAAGAGGGAGTAGTAAAAATAGGTTGGGAACATAATCATTTTCATGGAAATATGAAGTATGCGAATAAGATAACTAAGTATGCTAAAAAACTAGATTATTTTGTACTAGTATCTAAAGAATTAAGAGACTACTATAGTGATAGATTAAAAGGTACTAAGTGTAAATGTGTATATATTCCAAATATTATAGATAAATTACCTAAGTATTTATCTAGATTAAATAAGAAGAGATTAGTTAGTGTTGGTAGATTATCTCCTGAAAAAGGACCTATGGATTTATTAAAATTATATAAAAGAATACATGAAGTACATCCTGATTGGACATTAGAGATAATTGGAGATGGAACTGAAAAAAGTAAGATGGAAGATTATATTAGAGATAATAATCTTGATAGCAAGGTTACTCTTCATGGATTTAGAAATAAGGATTATATAGATGATATATTACATAATTCATCAATTTATTTAATGACTTCATTTACTGAATCATTTGGTATTGTATTAATAGAAGCTATGTCTCATGGAGTTCCTTGTATAGCATTTGATTCTGCTGAAGGAGCAAGAGAATTAATAGATCATGGAGAAAATGGATATTTAATTAAAGATAGAGATTTTTCTAAATATATAAATAAAGTATTTAAATTAATTGATGATAAAGCATTACGTGAGACTATAGGTAAGAATGCTTATGAAGAAGCTAAGTCTTATACTGGTGAAGTAGTTATTAAACTATGGATAGATTTATTAGAAGAGGCGAAGTAATATGAAAAAAGTTTTATTTATCGCAAGTACTGGTGGACATTTAAATGAATTAATGCAGTTAAAAGATATGTTTAATTATTATGATTATCATATTGTGACTGAGAAGACTAATTCAAATAAATATCTAAAAAAAGAATATGGTAAAAAGATTAATTATTTAATATATGGAACTAAACATCATATGCTTACTTATCCATTTAAATTATTAATTAATTGTTTTATTAGCTTATTCATTTATTTAAAATTTAGACCTGATTATATTATTACTACTGGTACTCATACTGCAGGACCTATGTGTTTAATTGGTAAAATATTTGGTAGTAGAGTAATCTATATAGAAACATTTGCGAATATGGTTACTAAGACTGCTACTGGTAAACTTATTTATCCTATTGCGGATAAGTTTATTGTTCAATGGAAGAGTATGAAAAAATTATATCCAGATAGTGAGTTTGGGGGGTGGATTTTCTAATGATACTTGTTATATTAGGAACACAAGATAAGCAATTTCCTAGACTTTTAGAAGCAATTGATAAAGAAATAGAAAAAGGCACTATAAAAGATAAAGTAATAGTACAAGCAGGACAAACTAAATATGAATCTAATAATATGGAAATATTAGGATTACTTCCAGAACCTGAGTTTGATAAATTAATGGATGAAGCCGATTTAATTATTACTCATGGTGGAGCAGGTACTATACTTAGTGCGATAAAAAAAGGAAAAAGAGTTATTGCATGTGCAAGACTTGCGAAATATAAAGAACATCATAATGATCATCAAAAACAAATTATTAAAGAGTTTTCAGAAGAAGGTTATATTCTAGAATTAAAAGACTTTAATAAATTAGATGTGATGATTGAAAAAAGTAAGAATTTTAAACCCAAGAAATTTACTAGTAATACAGAAAATATGATTAAATTACTTGATAATTATATAGAAAAAGATAATCATACTAGTTGGTTAAATAGAAGTGGATTTATACTTAGATATTTTATAGTATTAGCTATCTATACATTATTATATTATTTAGTATTTGAATTAACTAAACATAATAAAATGATTTATTCTTATCATTTTATTCCATTATTAGTATTCTTATTTCCTATTAATAAATATTTTGTTTATAAGAATCCTAATTTAGATAAAGGTCATTATATTATTATGTTACCATTCTATTTCTTATATAGTTTTATGTTATATATAATAACTAGATATGATTTAGAGTTTATTACATTTAATATTTCATTCTTTATTATTACTTTACTAATTAATAGGTTATTTGTATTTGGTGATATACCAGAGAAATTAACTAATAAGATATTTGGTGAAGATGAAGAAGATTAGTGTAGTAATACCTTGTTATAACGAAGAGAAAAATATAAATAATTTATATTTAGAATTAGATGAAGTTAGTAAAGAAATGAAGAAAGTTACTTTTGAAATTATTTTTGTGGATGATGGAAGTTATGATGATTCATTAAAGATAATTAAGAAGTTGGCTAAAAAAGATAAGAGGGTAAGATTTATATCTTTTTCAAGAAATTTTGGAAAAGAAGCTGGTATGTATGCTGGACTTAAATATTCTACTGGTGATTACGTAACTATTATGGATTGTGATTTACAAGATCCACCTGAATTAATTAATGATATGTATATATCTTTAGAAAATTCAGAGTGTGATGCGGTAGCCCTTTATTCTCCTATTCATAAAGATTATGGATTGTTTAGAAATTTTTTTACTAAATGTTTTTATAGATTATATGAGCTTGTTACATCAAGTAAATATGTTCCTGGTGAAAGAGATTGTAGATTAATGAAGAGAAGAATGGTTAATGCTATTCTAGAGCTACATGAAACTAATAGATATACTAAAGGTATATTTAGTTATGTGGGATTTAATGTTTACTGGATGAAGTATGATATACCAAATAGATATGATGGTAGGAGTAAGTTTTCATTATTTAAATTATTTAAATATGCGATAAATGGGATAGTTGCTTTTAGTACTACACCTTTAGTTATAAGTGCATTTATTGGATTAATATTTTGTTTTATATCTTTTATCGCAATACTTTTTATTATATTTAAAACATTGATATTAGGCGATCCTACTAGTGGATGGCCATCACTTGCTTGTATCATTATATTTATGGGAGGAATACAATTATTTTTCTTAGGTATATTTGGATTATATTTATCTAAAATGTATTCAGAAATTAAAAGAAGACCTATGTACATAATTAATGAAACTGAAAAAGATTTATAATTGTGTGCACAATGGTCTTTTTTTTGTTATAATTTTATATAGGATGTGATTATATGAAGCGTAACTTTCCAATTTATTTATTATGTTTTGGATTATTATTAATATTTTCAGGAGCTGTAACTATATTTATTTATAATTTAAGAGCTGATCAAGCTACTGTTTTAAAAAGAATGGGAGATGTAGGTGATGTCTTTGAAGATTTCTCTACTGATGTAAGTATATTTGAAGAAGAAAGAGATAGTTTATATTCAGAAGTATTAAGTAACTTGTATTACGATAATATGTATGTTACAGATGAACCTGTTAAAGAGAGATTAACTAAATATGAAAATTTAGTTAAGGATATAGAAAAATACTGTACTTCTTTAGATAAATTATGTAGTGATGTTTATTATCCAGATTCAAGTATTAATAGTAAGTGTAGTAATTATAAGAGTATTTATGAACAAGTAGTTAATTATTTTGTAACTGACATTAATTTTTATAATAAAAGTATAAATGATTATAATGATTATATTAAAGACGTTAATAGTGCAGCAAAGATTAAGAATTTTGAAACAAAATATAAATATGTTGACTATAATGGTGACGGAAAAAAAGATGGCAGTGAGGAGTAATTATGGGTTTATTTAAGAAGAAAGAAAAGAAGAAGTGGTCTATAAAGAAAAAAATTATTGTTTTATTTATTACACTATTTAGTTTAGGAATATGTAGTTTCTTATTCCTTTTTTATGGACCTATTGAAAGTTTTAGAAATTTTTGGATTACTAGTGCGATGACTACTATGAATCATCAATATTTAGCTACATGGTTTTATAGTGATAAGTATATTGATAAAGTGTTAAAGTCTAATTTAATAGTAGAAGTGGATGAAGAAACAGATTCTTCTCAAATACAATTTAAGAAATACACTACTAGTATTTATAAAAATGAATTTGAAAAAGAAGTTTTAACAAAAGATCCTGATAATGATTTATATAAAGTTATCGAAGTTAGTGGTAGTGGTTATAAAGGATTTTTAGTAGCAATATATGATCCTTCTAGAATTCATATTGCGACTACTGCTTATTTAGGTAAACGTGGTGAAGATATTTTAACTGTATCTAAAAGAGAAAATGCGATTATTGCGATGAATGCTGGTGGATTTTATGATCCAGATTGGAATAGTAATGGAGCATTACCTCATGGTACTGTTATTAGTAATGGTAAGATAGTTAGTGACTATGAAGATGCTAGAGTAGGTGGTGGATTCATAGGATTTGATAATGAAAATAAATTAATATTAGGTAGAATGAGTGCCAATGAAGCTATAAATAAAGGTATTAGAGATGCGATTGAGTTTGGACCTTTCTTAATAGTTAATGGTAAAAGAAGCTTTGTTAAAGGAAATGGTGGTTGGGGTATAGCTCCTCGTACTGCTATAGGACAAAGAAAAGATGGTATAGTATTATTCCTTGCTATTAATGGTAGAATAGCAAGTAGTATTGGTGCTGATATGATTGACTTATGTGATGTAATGGAAAAATATGGAGCATATAATGCTGCTAACTTAGATGGTGGTAGTTCAACTGAATTAGTTATTAATCATCAAATTGTTAATACTCCTGTTGCTGGTGGAGTTAACGGATTACGTGATATGTCAACTTTCTGGGTTGTTAAATAATAATACTAGTATTTTTTATAAAAATGTGGTATAATATGACATACGTGAGGTGAATCCTATGCTAATTGGATTAGTAAGTACTTGTGGTGATTATGGATTAGCAAATGTTTTATACATTATTCAAAGACTTATGACACTATTACAAATTGCAGTTCCTATTGTTGCAATAGTTGCATTAGTGCGTATATTAAGAAAAAAGTTAATGAATCCTGATGATGCAAAATTAAAAGGACGTATAAAAAATTGGTTATTAGCATTAGTTATATTCTTTATACTACCAGTATTTATTGATGTAGCTATTTCAAATGCAGATATGGCTTTTAATAATAAATCTACATCTGATTATTCAGTATCAGCTTGTTGGAGAGCAGCTAAAGAACATTCTAGTGTTATTGATTCAGATGGTGATGATGGTTATATAGAAACAGATGAAGAAAAAAACAAGAAACATATAATAAAATAGGAAGATTAGAAGTAATCTTCTTCTTTTTTAGAGGTGTTGCTAGTGAAAAGTGATTTCGATATATTAAAAGATATTATGGATAATTTATAAATCTACCTTGAAAGAGTATTTATAAATTGTTATAATTATTTAGTAGAATGGAGTACTTTTATATGGCAAAAAGAATAAAAAAGAGTGAAAAAGGTAATAATAAAAAGACAACTAAAAAGAAAGTAGGTTATTCTAAAATAGAATTTACATTTAATGTAGTTAGTTTAATAGTTGCTATAGGTGTAGGTTTCTATTTTGGAGCTAGAAGTTTTTACTATTATAGTAAACAATCTATGAAGCTTGCAGGAGATGCATTAACTTTAAATGGAAGTATTACTTCTAATAATTATGTAGTAACTAGTGGAGATGGACTACATCAAGATACTGATGGTTATTACTTTAAAGGTAATGTATATAATAACTATGTTAAGTTTGCAAATAGAATTTTTAGAGTTGTTAGAATAAATAATGATGGTAGCGTTAAGATGGTAACTGATAATATTGCTACAGAATTTATGTGGGGAGAAGAAAGTAACTATGTAGGTTCTAACTTAGATAAATGGCTAGATAAGACTGATACATTGGGTACTGGAGTATATTATGATACTATACCTTATCCTGAAGAATTCTTAGTTAAAACAAGTTATAATATACCAAAATTTAATGGTAAGAGTGCTACTGATGGTAAAGATAAATTAAGTAACTATGTTACTACACTTACTATAAAAGATTATAGTTTAGCTAATGGTACTAATAGTTATTTAAATATAAAGAAATATTTCTGGTTAATTGGAACTGGAGAAAATGGAGATAACTTATATGTTTCTGAAGATGGAGAATTACTAGAAGGTAGTTCATATGAAGCATATGGTGTTAGACCAGTCATCACATTAAAACCTGATTCAGTTTTAGCTGGTGGTATAGGTACTGTTGATGATCCGTTCGTAATTAATCAAGGTGATAAGACTAATTTAGTTCATTCTGATATAGTAATAGATGGATGTAACTTTAAAGTATTCTATGATAATGGAGATATAGTTAAGATGGCATTTACTAATTTCTTAGTAGCTGGATATATTCCTTATGGAAAATATAATACTATGTTTGATCCAAATGAAGTAGGAAGTTTACCTAACTACTTAAATACAGATTTCTATAGTGCATTATCATTTAAAGAATATTTAGAAGATTCATATTACTATGTAGGTGAAGTAAGTTCAGATACATCATTAGACTTTACTAATATGTATTATAGTTACGTAGTTAGTAAAGTAGGTATGCTTAATACATTTGATTATCAAGCTTTTGATGCAGATGGTTATTATTTAAATAATCATACATCTGATGTTGGTACTATGGCTTATGTATATCATAATAATGGATTACTAGAAGAAGTAGATATTAAAGAATTAAGACCTACTGTTCCAGTAATAGCTATAAAGAAAGATAAGATTGATTTATCTAAAGGACAAAATAATACATATACGTTGAGGTAATTATGAAAAAGAAAGAAAAGAAAACTAAAATTAGAAAGAAGCATCATATACATTTATTTACTGTTGGTGTAGTTTTAATGGATTTAGTTATTATTGCAGTATTAGTAGTAATTAATTCAGGAGCTTTTAAAGCTTTCTGGATACCTACAGCTATGACTACTATGACTCATAAGTATTTAGCTTATACTTTATATGATGAGACTACTGTTAATAAGATAATGAGTGAAAACTATGTAGAACAAGTAACTGATGAAGTTAATCTTGATGATGTAGTAATTGGAGATATCAAAGAGAAAAAACATTATACTAGTAAGTATGAGCAAGAGATTTATACTAAAGATGAAGGTAATGATGTCTATAAGATTATTAGATTAGAAGAGAGTAAATATAAAGGTTATTTAACAGTAATTTATGATCCTAAAGATGTAGATTTAACAGTTACTGAAAGAATTGGAAAAATGGGAGAAACTGTTGCTACTCAATGTAAGAAACATGGTGGATATGTTGGTATTAATGGTGGTGGATTCGAAGACTTAGATGGTTGGGGTAATGGATCTATACCATATGGTGCTATTATTCAAGATGGACAACTTATTTGGACACATCCAGGAGGAAGTGGACAATTAATAGGATTTACTGCTGAAGGTAAGATGTGGTTAACTAATGATGATCCATATACTGCAATTAGTAAAGGTATGGTTGATGCTGTTGAGTTTGGACCTAACCTTATAGTTAATGGTAAAGTTGCTAAAATTCATGGTGATGGTGGATGGGGAACTGCTCCTCGTACAGTTATTGCTCAAAGAAGAGATGGTATAGTATTATTCCTAATTATAGAAGGAAGACTTCCTGGATATAGTATAGGTGCTAATATGACTGATGTAATAGAAATATTACTTAGATATGGTGCATATAATGCAGCTAACTTAGATGGTGGAGCTTCAAGTACTATGGCTGTTGGTGGTAAATTATATAATAGACCTAGTGCAGGTGGAGAATATGGTGGTAGAACTGTATCTAATGCATTTATAGTTACAAATAAACAAGGAAAAAGATGTGACGGTTGCTCTACAGGAGCTTAATAGGTGATTTATGAAAAAGAAGAAGTTAAGAAAAAAAGCGTTGTTAGTAATTATAATTTTACTTATTATACTAATAGGTGCTGTAACTTTTTCTTTTTTTGTATATACTAAGCATCAGGAAACAATAAAAATAGAAATACAAAAAAAGAAAGAAGAAAAGTTACTTAAAAGTATAAATAATAGTTATGGTAAAGTTGTTGTAGTTACTAAAGATACAAAACTATATAAATTAGAAAATGATAAATATATAGAAGTAGGTACTATATCTAAAGATATGAAATTAAATCTAGAAGAGAATTTAAAAATAGATTTAAATACTAAGTATTTTAAGATTACTGATAATGGTTTATATATTAGTTATAAAGATGTTAAACCTACAGATGAAGTAGTAACTAGTGATTTAAGATATAAAAACTATTTATTATTTGATGAGAATATTATTACTAAAGAAAATGCTAAATTATATAATAAAGATAAAACTACATTAGAATATACTATTAAAGATAAAATAGATACTCCAATTATTATTAAAGATATAGAAGGGGTATATGTAGAATATTTTAATGAATTAGTATTTGTTAAGAATGAAGATTTAGAAAGTACTTATCCTAAAGCTAATAATACAGTAGCTGAAGCTAGTAGTATTCCAGTTACTTGTTATCACTTTATATATCTTCCTGGAGATAATACATGTGATGAAATAATATGTCATTCACAAGCACAAATAGAAAGTCATTTTACTTATTTAACTGAGAATAATTATTTTAGTTTAAATACTACTGAATTAAGATTATTTATAGAAGGTAATTTAAGATTACCAAAGAATTCTATATTAATAACTATAGATGATGGTGCTAGAGCAGAGAAGTTTATTCCATTACTAGAACAATATAAGTTAAATGCTACATTGTTCTTAGTATCTTCATGGTATCCTAAGGAAACATTTGCTTCTCCTTATATGGAAATTGCTTCACATACACATAACTTACATACTGGTGGTAAGTGTAGTGGAGGACAAGGTGGATGGATTAAATGCTTAGAACATGATGCCTTACTTGCAGATTTTGTTACTAGTAGACAAACTTTAGATAATACAGAAGCTTTCTGTTATCCATTCTATGAATATAATAATTATACTATTAGTGTATTAAAAGAAGCTGGATTTAAAATGGGATTTGCTGGTGGACAAAAGAAGGTTACTAGAGGTATAGATTTATTTAATATTCCTAGAATTACTATTCATAATAGCACTTCATTACAAGAATATATTAATTATGTTAGTTAAAAAAAGATATCTTAAAGATATCTTTTTATTTTAATATTAATTGTTTATTATTATTATCTTTTATTTCTACATTATCTATCTTAGCAATAAATTTTGATAATTCTTCGTCATTTAATGATTCTACATACGAAGTTGTTAATCTTTGTTTTTGAATCTCTATTGCTTTTTGACTGGTTAAGTCAGCGTTCATTGATACTGCAGTTCCTGTTGCGGTAATAGATGTACCAGCAGTTTGTAGTAGTGTTGATTTACTTCCGTCAGCATATTCTTGATCCATTACTATATTACCTAATTCAGTAGTAGAAGAACCAACTCCTGTTACTATTGTAGGAAATAAAGAGGCAGAACCTTCTAATAATGTAGAATGACCTAAGAAGTTAGCTAATAAATCAGATACATAAGTTACTATATAATTCATTTTTTACCTCCTGATAATTTACATTATAACTAAAAATATATTCTAATACAATGTTGTGCTATAATTATTTATAGGTGAAGTTTAATGAATGAAAATGATGATGTTTTAGATATAGTTAAAGCAGGTGTATTAGGTTTTGTTACTGGAGATGCTTTTGGTGTACCTGTTGAATTTACAAGTAGAATGAATAGAAAAGAAAATTTAATTACAGAGATGATAGGTTATGGTACTTATCAAGTTCCTGAAGGTACTTGGAGTGATGATACTTCAATGACAATATCTTCATTTGATTCTATTAGAGAATGTGGAAATATTAACTATCAAGATATTATGGATAAATATTATGGTTGGTTAAAAGAAGGTAAATATACAGCGACTGGTAGAGTATTTGATGTAGGTAGTACTACAGCTTATGCTATAGATAATTATTATAAAAATAATATAGATCCTACTAAGTGTGGTGGAAATGATGAGATGAGTAATGGTAATGGTTCATTAATGAGAATGTTACCAATTGTTTATTATCTACATTATTCAGATTTAGATGAAGAAACTAAAATAGATATAATTAAAAATTATTCTAGTTTAACTCATGGAAATGAAGTAAGTATATTAGGATGTACTATATATAATGATTATATGGATAATTTATTAAAAGGATATAGTAAGAAAGATTCTTATTTTGAATTAGATATTGATAAATATAGAACTTACTTTAGTGAGAATGCTATTGAGAGATATAGAAGAATACTAAAACATGAATTACATGATTTAGAAGAAAAAGATATCAGATCTAGTGGATATGTAGTAGATACTTTAGAGGCTTGTATATGGACTACTTTAAAAACATCTTCTTACGAAGAATCAATAGTAGAAGCTGTTTCATTAGGTGATGATACAGATACTATAGGAGCTATTACAGGAAGTATGACAGCTACTGTATATGGAGTAGAATCTATTCCTGATAGATGGTTATCTAAAGTAAAAAGAAAAGATTATGTTGAAAATATAGTTACTGGTTATTGTGATGTATTAAATGATCAAAGAAGAAAAAGTATATCTTTATAAATAGGTGGTGAGGTTATGAAAAAGGGTAATTACGAATATGCTGATGATATTAGACATGGCAAAGGTGATTATAATAATGATGATTTAATGCTTGATTTAATGAATAAAAAAGAAAAACAAGTATTAAATAAATCTGAAATAGAAAAAACCTTAGGTATAAAATTAGATGAATCTAATTTTAAAACAATTACTAATGATAGAGAATTAGAAATATATAATTCTTATGAAGAATTATTTAATGAATCTACGCATAATCCTTATAAAAATAAACCATCAGATAGTGTTTATAAGAAATTTGATTTAGGTAAAGTAAGTAATTATGATAGAAAATCTAGAAATTTTGTGAATTTTACTATAGATCCTCAAGAGTTTGATAAAGATGATTTTTCTAAGAAGATGTTAGCACTTAATGATGATGATTTTAATAATTTTATTAAATCTGATTATGGAAAATTCTTTATGGCATTATCTAAAGATCAGATAGAAGCATGTATTTTTTATACTGGATTTGATTATAAGATTATTAATAGTACTTTAAGAGAAGGAAAATTTGATGACTTTGTAGATGAACAAGTTAAATTTATAGATGGGGCAATTAATAAATATGGTGGATTAAAAGAAGATACTACTTTATATCGTGTATTAGATTTTACTAAATCTGAAGGTGGTAACACTATATTAGATAAGTTAATGGCTAAGATTGATCCTGGTAATATAGAACAAGTATATTCAGTATTTGATTCTTTAAAAGGACATAGTATTGTGGATCATGGATATATGTCTTCTTCTATTACTAAAGGTGGTACTATGAAGGGTAATATTCATATGGAATTAAGTGCACCTAAAGGTACTGCAGGTATGGATATATCTATATTAAGTCCTAATGTAGGTGAAGAAGAGTTCTTACTAGCTCGTGATACTAAGTTAACAGTTGATGATGTTTCTATAAAGGGTGCCGGTAAAGATAAATATGTGGATGTTAAATGTAGCGTTATTAATGATTTTGAATATGAAAAAGTATATGATGATGAACCTCTTATTAATGATTTAATTAGTGATGCAGGTAGTGTTGCGAAAAGATATGAAGTTACTTATGATGAATTATCTAAGAATGAATTAAAGGATTTGGATTTGCCATATATTCCTGAAGAGAAGTCTAATAAATTAAGAGAGACTGCTAAAAAATATGGTAGATATAAAACTGTATTAGATAGAATGAATTTATTAAAAAAGATTAAGGAGGCTATAGAATTTGGAAAATAATAAGACTGATAAAAAAATGAAAACTAATCCAAATGGTTTTTATGAAAGAATTACTGATTCTAGAGGTTTAGATATTGATGGACTATTAACTGCAGAAGAAAAAGAAAAACTATTTCAAGAGTTGATGTTAAAAACTATAGCAACTTATTCTAGTATTCAAAAATCTAAGGTAAAATAGGTTATTAGTCCTATTTCCTTTTTTTTTAATGAATATTGGTATATAATAAAAGAAGTTGATATGATTATATTTCAAGGAGGATTGATTGATACATGAAGAAGATTATGGATGGTAATGAAGCGGCAGCTTATGTCTCTTATAACTTTACTGAAGTAGCTGGAATATATCCTATTACACCTGCATCTCCAATGGCAGAGTTAACTGATAAATGGAGTAATGAAGGTAAATTAAATTATTTTGATACACCAGTAAAAGTAGTAGAGATGGAGAGTGAAGCAGGAGCTGCAGGTATGGTTCATGGTTCCTTACTTTCTGGATGTTTAACAACTACTTATACAGCTTCACAAGGATTATTATTAATGATTCCTAATATGTATAAGATAGCAGGAGAAATGTTACCTTGTGTAATTAATGTAGCAGCAAGAAGTTTAGCTACACATGCATTATCTATATTTGGAGATCATCAAGATGTTTATTCTGCTAGAAGTACAGGATTTGCGATGCTTGCATCAAGTAGTGTTCAACAAGTAATGGATTTAACAGGAGTAGCTCATTTATCTGCAATTAAATCTAGTATTCCATTTATGAATTTCTTTGATGGTTTTAGAACAAGTCATGAATTACAAAAAGTAGAACTAATTGATACAGATAAATTAAAGAAATTAATTGATACTAAAGCTTTAGATGAATTTAGAAATAGAGCTATGAATCCAGCTAATCCAATTACTCACGGCACTGCTCAAAATGAAGATGTTTATTTTCAAGCAACAGAAGTAAGAAATAAATATTATGATGAAGTTCCTGATATTGTTAATAATTATATGGAACAAGTTAGTAAGATTACAGGAGAAGATTATAAGCCATTTAATTATTATGGATCTCCTAATGCTACAAAAGTTATAGTTGCTATGGGTTCAGTATGTGAAACTATAAAAGAAACAGTAGATTATTTAGTAGATAAAAAGGGCGAAGCTGTTGGTTTAATAGAAGTACATTTATATAGACCATTTAGTACTAAGTATTTTGTAAAAGCTTTACCTAAAACAGTTAAAAAGATTGCAGTACTTGATAGAACTAAAGAAGCAGGATCTAATGGAGAACCTTTATTCTTAGATGTAGTTAAAACTATTAAAGAAATTGATGCTAAAGTAAGTATATATGGTGGTAGATATGGATTATCTAGTAAGAATACTACACCTGCTATGATAAAAGGATTATTTGATTTCCTAGATACTAGAGAAGTACATAGTAATTTTACTTTAGGTATTAAAGATGATATTACTAATTTATCTGTTCCATATGATGAAAAATTTGTATTACCAAATAACAATATAGAATTCTTAGTATATGGTTATGGTAGTGATGGAATGGTTAGTGCTTCTAAAGATTTAATGAAGATTACTGGTACTTATACAAATGCTTATGTACAAGGTTATTTCCAATATGATTCTAAGAAGAGTGGTGGAGTTACTATATCTAATTTAAGATTTAGTAAGAAACCAGTTAGAAGTACTTATTATGTAGAAAAAGCTACATTAGTAGTTTGTACAAAAGATTCTTATTTAAAGAAATTAAAAATGTTAGATAAGATTAAAGAAAAAGGTATATTTATTGTTAATACAGGTAAGAAACCTGATGAAATCTTAAGTATTATGTCTAGTCATGATAAAAAAATACTTCAAACTAGAAATATTAAGATGTTTATAGTTGATGCTAATAAGATTGCTAATGATGTAGGTCTTAATGGTAAGATTAGTACTATTATGGAAACATTAATATTTAAGATGGGTAAAATTATTGAATTTGATTTTGCGGTTAATAAGATTAAAGAAAATTTAAATACTAAGTTTGCTAATAAGGGTGGAGACGTAATTAATAAGAATATTAAAGCAATTGATTCTTGTTTAGAAAGTCTTCAACCAGTAAAACTTCCATATGTAGATTTTGATGAAGAATATGGTAATAAGAAACATATTTATCAAATTATTGATTCTATGGAAGGAGATTCTTTACCAGTAAGTAGCTTTGTAAAGATGCCAAATGGAGGAATTGAAGCAGGTACTAGTAAGTATGATAAGAGAGATAGTAGTGATTCTGTACCTAGTTATTGTAGTGAAAATTGTATCTCATGTAATCTATGTAGTCTAGTATGTCCTCATGGAGTAATTAGACCATATTTATTAAATGAAAAAGAAGTAATAGATGCACCTGAAACATTAAGTAAAAATATGATTAATGCTAATATTAAAGATCAAGATTATAAATTTAGTATTGGTGTAAGTACAGCTGATTGTACAGGATGTGGATTATGTAGTGAGGTTTGTCCTGGTAAGAAGGGTGCTAAAGCTTTAGTTATGAAAATGAAGGAAGATTTAAAAGTAACTAAGCAAGATGAAGATTATAAATACTTATGTGAAGAAGTAAGTGAAAAAGAAGATGTAATGCCTACTAATACAGTTAAAGGTAGTCAGTTTGTTGCTCCTAAATTCCAATTCCCAGGAGCATGTGCAGGATGTGGAGAAACTCCTTATTTAAAATTAATTTCTCAATTATTTGGAGATAAAATGATAGTTGCTAATGCAACTGGATGTTCTTCTATATATAGTGCAAGTATGCCATCTATGGCATGGACAGTTCCATGGAGTAATTCATTATTTGAAGATAATGCTGAATTTGGATTTGGTATGAAGATAGCAGATCTTACTATGAAAAATAGAATTGTTACTATGATTAATAATAATATTAAAGATGTTAAGAAGAGTGAACAACCTATTTATAAAGCTTATGTAGAAAATATAACAGATGAAACTGCTAAAGAATTAATGAGTGTAATAGATGAAACTAGAATTAGTGGATTATTAAAATTAAAAGACTTTATTATGCCTAAATCAGTATGGTTAATTGGTGGAGATGGATGGGCATATGATATTGGTTATAATGGAATAGATCATGTACTTGCAAATAAAGAAAATATTAATATATTGGTACTTGATACTGAAGTATATTCTAATACTGGTGGACAAGCATCTAAATCTACAAGAGTAGGTGCAGTTGCTAAATTCGCAAGTGCTGGTAAGAAGACAGCTAAGAAAGATTTAGCTAAGATTGCTTTAACTTATCCACATGTATATGTAGGAACTATTTCATTAGGAGCTAATCCGCAACAAGCTATTAAAGTATTAAAAGAAGCTGAAGCTTATGATGGACCATCTATTATAATCGCTTATTCTCCATGTATAGCTCAAGGTATTATTAAAGGAATGAAAAATAGTATTAATGAAGAAAAAGATGCTACTGCATCTGGTTACTTCCCATTATTCCACTATAATCCTGAACTAAAAGAATTTAAATTAGATAGTAAAGCAGACTTTTCTAAATATAAAGAATTTATATTAGGAGAAGATAGATATAAATCATTATCTAAATTAAATAAAGAGTCTAAAGAAATGTTAGATGATAATCAAAAAAATGCTGAAGAAAGATATAAATACTATGAATCTTTAGTAGGTATAAAAGATTAGTAAAATAAGACTACTTCTTATGAAGTAGTCTTTTGTTTTGATATTTTTTTTGATAAAATTATACTTGATAGAGTAGCTTTTAAGGAGAATAGGTATGAAGAGATTTAGAAATAAAAAATTCATTATCTTTATACTAATACTATTTATTAGTATTGGTTTTGCATACCTTTCTACTACTTTAAATATAGCTGGATTAATAGGATATAAAGCTAATAGTTGGAATATATATTTTGATAATGTACAAATGATTATTAATGATGTAGAAGGAGATAGACCTACTATTAATAATAGTAAAGATACAGTTAATTTTAATATTAGTTTTAATGAACCGAGTGAAGTATATAGATTTAGTGTAGATGTTGTTAATAGTGGTACTATTGATGCGATGATTGGAGAATTAATTAAGACAGGAATTGATTCAAATAATAGTGATTATATAGATTATTCTATTAGTTATAGTAATGGAAGTAATGTAGAAGTAAATGATTTATTATCTCATGGAAGTAAAGTAAGATTAGTTGTTAATGTAGAATATAAAAATTCTACTGAAAGAATAGCTCCTACAGGTACAGAAAACTATTCTTTAACAGTTAAATATGTACAAGCTAGGGATAATGCTAGAAAAGTGGAAGAATTAGTTGAAAGTGGTAATAACAATACTTTTGTATTAAATAATGCGAAAGCAAATACTTTAAGCAATTTAAAAATATATGGTAATACAAGTCAAACACAATATAGTGGAAAGAATTTATATAATGTCTTTGATTATTGTTTAGATGTTTCTTGTGTTACAAATGGTTCTATTGCAGATGAAGATGGTTGGATCACAATGTCTGTAGATAATTCAAGTGGTGCTAGTATAATATATTCGAATTTTTTTACTAATAACTTGGATTTAGTTGTAGGTGATACATATACAATTGTAGTTGAAATAAAGAGTGTGTCTGGAACTGGTGGCCTATCTTATTCTTCAGTTTTAGAGCAAGGTACTAGTAATGGACAATTAGGTAATCATTCATTTAATTTAGATAAAGTAAAGGCTGGAGATATTGTAATTGTTAGCGATGTAGCTGTTGAAAGTGGAAAATGGGGACTTAGAACTTATGGATTTTGGCCAGTTAATCAGAGTGGTTCTATTACTTTTAGATTATCTGTTATAAAGGGTACTGGTGTAACTAAAGATAACTTTGTATATGAACCTTATGTGGGAGGAATACCTTCTCCTAATCCAAATTATCCACAAGATATTCATAGTGTTAATACTACAAATCAAGTTATGATTTCATCTATTAAAAATGTTTTTAGTACCTCTAATATCAGAGCAAACTATGAATTAGCTGGAGGTGGAGGAGCTGAACGTGAAAGAAGCGGATGGTTTGTAAGTGACTTTTTACCAGTAAAGAGTGAAACAAATTATCAAATGTTAGGTAAAAGTGGTCAATATAATTGTTTCTATAAAAGTGATAAAACATTTATAAATTGTCAACAATTGACTACTGGTATTATTACTACACCTGCGAATGCTGCCTATATGAAAATAAATGATAATATGAATAATATTAAAAAGATAGTAATCTATGAAGTAAGTGATTTTGATTTACTAGAGGGTAATATTTATAGTACTGATAATGCTTTATTAAACTATGAATTATTATCAGGAGTTGCTTCTGGAAAAAATGGATGGTTTGTAAGTGATTATATAGATGTTGAAGAAACTTCTGGATATTATTTAAAGAATAAGACAGTTGGACAACAAAATGCTTTTTATGATGCAAATTATAATTATATAAGTACTGTCACTAAAGTAAGTGGTTTATTAGAATCTCCTGTAGGTGCAAAGTATATGAGAATAAATGGTAATACTAGCGAGCTGGAAGATATTCAAATAATTCCAGTTTATAGTAGAAAAACAATTAATTTAGATTCTATAGAATTGTACAAAATAAATGATTATAAAGATTATATTTATAATAAAGATGGAGAATGGTATGTACATAGAGAAATATTTAAACATACATTTACTAATTTTATTGCTTTAACTTCTATTGATAATAATCAGCGCTGGTGTAAGTCTTTTACAAATTTAGGTATTCCTAAAATGAAATATAATATTTATTATTCAGGAGATAATATAACAAATAGTTTTTCAACGCATTTTTTAATTAGTAAACAGTATAGTTGTAATTTATCAAATGATAATTTATTTGCGTTCTCTGAATGGAGCGATGATTCTTATATATACTTTAGTAGAAATATAGGATCTATTGGTACAGAAGCTGGTAATGCTATTTTAGGTTCTTCAATTTATTATCCTTTATATGAACCATACGATGAAAAAATAACTGATACTACTTTAATTAATCAATTAAATAGTTTATTAAATAATAATATATTTGAAGGTACAAATTATATTACTGTTACTGGTAATGATTTGACACCAATGATAGAATTTGATTATGAGAGAGAATAAGGAGAGATTATTATGTTTAAGTCTTTACAATTTGAATTACCATTTATTTCTGTTTGTTTTACTTTATTACTTGTTATTATATACTTTTCTAGGAAGAGAGAAGTTACTTCTGAATATAAATTATTTGGAGTTATTTTAGTTACTTCTTTACTTGATTGTATATCAGAATTTACATTACATTTTATTTGTTCTATTGTACCTTTAAGTGTAATAGAGACAGATTTTAGATTTTTATATGAATTAATGAATAGAGTGTCTGGGTTGTTCTATATAATTATATTTGTTACATTGTTTGAATATATAATTATTATTTATGATAATTCGGAAGAAAAATTAAAGAAATTAAATAAGATGGCTATTGTATTTTATATAGTTTGTGCAATTGCTCATATGTTTACTAAATTAGAATTTATTGAAGTTGATGGAATTATTAATGTTAGAGGTAGTACTACAATGTTCTCTTACTTTGCGGCTGGTATCTTTATAATATTATCTTTCTTCTTATCACTTTATAAAGTAATTAAGGGTGATAGAAGGTATAGACCTATATTTCTTATTTATGTTTTAATTATAGTTACTGGACTTATCACTTATTTAATTCCTGGAATGATTTTATATTCTGTATTATTATCAGTTGATTGTTATATATTATATTTCTCTTTGGAATTTAATAAAGAACAAAAAGAAAGTAGGATGCGTGATAAAAATGACTTCTTAGCTAGTATGTCTCATGAGATTAGAACACCATTAAATGCAATAGTAGGTCTTTCTCAATTATTAAGTAATTATAAAGGACAAGTACCAGAAGAAATGAATAGAGATATAGATGATATAGTTTCTTCTTCAACTACACTTTTAGAGATAGTTGGAAATATATTAGATATGAATAAGATTGAATCTGATGATTTTGTTTTAGACTCTATGACTTATAACTTTAAAGATAAAGTTAGTTCTTTAGTAGATAGTTATAGGAAGAGAACAAAAACTGGTGTAGAAGTAATTTGTTCTATATCAGATAATGTACCTAAAGAGTTAATTGGAGATTCTAATCGTATGCTTCAAATTATAAATAATTTAGTTTCTAATGCAGTTAAATTTACTGATAATGGATATGTTAGAGTAAATGTTACTTCTGATATTGAAGCAGATACTTGTAACCTTACAATTATCGTAGAAGATACTGGAAAAGGTATTAAAGTAGAAGATAGAGATAAGTTATTTACTAAGTTTGAAAGATTAGATGTAGAGATTAATTCTACAGTATCTGGTACTGGTTTAGGCTTAGTAATTACTAAGAAATTAATTGATATTATGAATGGTAATATTGAAGTTAAATCAGAAGAAGGTAAAGGTACTAAATTTATTGTAAATATACCTCAAGGTATTCCTGATGATATAGAAGTTTTATAATAAAAATTATATATATAACGAAAAAGAGATAGGCGGCATTCCTATCTCTTTTGTTTTTAATCTAAGAAGCCGTCCCCCCTGAGAGGCGGCTTCCAAAAAGAATAAAAAGGGGTTGGCTAGTGTGATACTAGCGACCAATTCGCCTAATACCGAATTGGTAGTTCTTATACTAATCGAAAATGGTTGATTTGTCAACAAAAATCGTTAATTTTTTTTAAAAATTATTTTGCGAAAATATTTCTTTTTATAAAGGATTTTTTGTGATATAATATGCAAGGAAGGAAGTGATACAGTTGACAGAGTTAAAAGATGTGAAAGGTATTGGACCTAAATCTCTTTCTTTATTAAATAAGATTAATATAAATACAATTGAAGACTTAGTAACGCATTATCCATTTAGATATGAAATACTTGAAAGAAACAATTTACAAGAAGTGGAAGATGGTGAAAAGATTGTTATAGATGGAAAAGTAGAAAGTATACCTATGCTTATGAGATTTAAAGCAGGACTAAATAAGATGAATTTTAGACTTGTTACTCAATCAGGTGTAGTAGGTGTTTCTATTTTTAATAGGGCTTTTTTAAAGACTCAATTAACAGTAGGTACTGGTGTTACTGTTATAGGTAAATTAGACAAATATAAGAATGTTATTACTGCTAGTGATATTAAATTAGGTACTTTAAGTAATAAAGTTAAAATAGAACCTGTATATCATTGTACTACAGGATTAACTAATAAGAATATGTCTACATATATTAATATGGCATTATTAATGAATGGTAAAGATATACCTGATTATATTCCTGAATATTATATAGATAAATATCATTTCTTAAATAAGAAGACATCATTAAATATCATTCATAATCCGAGTACTGCAGAAAAACTAAAAGAAGTAAAGATAAGACTTAAATATGAAGAGTTCTTTGAATTTATGTTTAAGATTAATTATTTAAAATATCAAAATAAGAAACAAAGAACAGGATTATCTAGAGAAATTGATCAAAGTAAAATAGATAAATTTATTAAGAGTATTCCATTTACTTTAACAGGAGATCAATTAAAGGCAGTAAATGATTTAGTTAAAGATTTATCTTCTCCATATAGAATGAATAGATTATTACAAGGTGATGTAGGTAGTGGTAAAACTATAGTTGCATTTATTGGGATGCTTGCGAATCATTATAGTGGTTATCAATCTGCTTTAATGGCTCCTACTGAAATATTAGCAACTCAACATTATCTTAATTTAAAGAACTTTTTAAAGGGTGAAAAGATTAGAATTGAGTTACTTACAGGTTCTACATCTAAAAAAGAAAAACAAGAGATTTATGAAGGTTTAAAGAATGGTAAAGTAAGTATGGTTATTGGTACTCATGCTTTAATTCAGGATGAAGTAGAATATAATAACTTAGGTTTAGTTATTACAGATGAACAACATAGATTTGGAGTACATCAAAGAGCAAACTTACAAAATAAGGGTATTAAGCCTGATGTACTTTATATGAGTGCTACTCCTATACCTAGAACATATGCCTTAACTATTTATGGTGATATGGATGTATCTATTATTAAAGAAAGACCTAAAGGTAGACAAAAAATAGATACTTATGTTAAAAAGAATAGTGAAATTAAAGAAGTATTAGAAATGATGTATAAAGAATTAAAAGAAAAACATCAAGTATATGTTATAGCTCCTTTAATTGAAGATAGTGAGAACTCTGATTTAACAACTGTATGTAAACTTAGAGATCAAATGAAATTAGCATTTGGTGAAAAATATAAAATTGATATTGTTCATGGTAAGATGGCTAGTCAAAATAAAGATTCTATTATGGAACAATTTAAAAAGAATGAAGTACAAATACTTATTTCTACTACTGTTGTAGAAGTAGGAGTAGATGTACCTAATGCTACTACTATGGTTATATTTGATGCAGATAGATTTGGTTTATCTACATTACATCAACTTCGTGGTAGAGTAGGTAGAGGTACTTCTAAATCACAATGTATTTTAATTAGTGATAGTGATGCAGCAAGACTTAAAATAATGGAAACTGTAGATGATGGATTTGTTATTTCTGAAGAAGATTTTAAGTTAAGAGGACATGGAGATTTATTTGGTACTAAGCAATCTGGTGATATGAGTTTTAAAATTGCTGATATTAAGAGTGATTATAAAATACTATTACAAGCTAAGAATGATTCTGAAGAATATTTATTAAATGAAGAAACAGACAATGATGAATTAAAGAAAAAATTAATAGCTTCTATAACAGAAGGATAGAGAGTAATAAAATTATTACTCTTTTTTTGTTGGTATTATTAAGTTTTAAAAGTGTATAAAAAAATTAATCTAATTGAGTAATTGACACACTATAAAATATCATTATATAATTAAGATGCGTGATGGTATAAATATCACGCCGATATCTCTAACGGTTTAAATGTTAGAGTATATTCAACCGAACCCCCTGAAGA
>JAUNMV010000023.1 GCA_030531695.1 Bacilli bacterium
ATATTTTTTCAATAAAACAACCTATATTTAGATATTTATTGACAAATAAAAAACTGGAATTTTCTTTCCAGTTAATTATTCTGCACAGGCTATATCAGATTGTATTACATTTTGATTATTAATATTATTTGTAATTGAAGGAGTTGATGTTCCATCTATAAATACATTATTATTTGCATAGAATATTTTTCCTAGAACTAGTGCATTAGTAAACCCAATATCCCTATAATTACCTATTAGCGTATTGTTACATAAATATATAGAATTATTTTGTGTAACCTGGTAATGCACTGGCGCCCCATTATTATGGGTGTTTTTTATTGTTGAATTTCTGATATTTACAACATTATTTTCACTATTACTAATAATTGCAAATGTGGCATATTGTGTTGCTTCAATGTATGCATTGCTTATATTAACCGTTTGATTTGAACAGCCTGATAAGAATATTGCATATGTTTCATCAGTTTTAAAATATCCTCCACTTATATTTAACGTTCCTCCGTAAGTTGATAATATTCCCCCATTAGTGTTTCCATCTTGTTTTCTTTCAAAAGTGCCACTTTTAATATTAAGAGATGAACCACTATTTACGTTTATTCCTTTTAAATTTGCTAACAATCTTCCTGTACCTTTTTTATCTTCAATAGTCAATTTAGATCCACTATTTAATACGAATCCTGCTGCATTAGATACTGTCACTGATGAATATTCTTTGCCATTAAAATTAAGATTTATATCTTGATTATTATTAAAATTAATCGAAGCATTATATGTTGAATTATTTATAAGTGACATATTAGTTACTTCAGTACTAGAGTTGGTTATCGCACTTGCTAGAGATGGTTCTATTCTACATGTAGCATCTTGTTTAATCTTACTTAGTACTATTTTATCGTTTGTATCAGTAGATGGTTCTACTCCATTATTACATGCTACTACAATATCAGTAGTTTCTATTGGAAAGTCTGTTAATGTTACTTCTTGTTCTAGGTTAGATACTTGTATTAATTTAGTTGAACCATTCTTTGTAATGGTTACTGTATTAAATGTTTCTTCTGGTAGAACAAAGTTTGCTGTTATTGTAAGAGTTAAATTAACATTAGATGTTGGATATAAGTCAGTTGCTCTTAACTTTTTATATTCTAAATATATGTGTACTTTTTTAGTTTCTCCAGCTTTTAATAAATCACCTACAGCTGGAGTTGATTCATCTTCGTACTCTACTTTCCATCTTAAATAGTTTTGTTGTTCTGACGTTAGTTCAGTAATTGATAATGTATTTATTAATGCAGGTACACTACCTGTATTTTTTAAATCCACTGTGAATGCATATATATCCCCAGGAGAAGCTAAAGATACATTCATAGTCATAGTTGTACCATTAGTTATAGTAGGTGTTGGACTAGTAATACTTCCTGTATCAAATACAGGATTAGAGAATCCTATATTCCAAGTAGTAGCTTTTCTTACTACATTACCTTGCATACTTAGATTACTATTAATTATCGAGTAACCTATACCAATGAATAAAAATAAGGCAAGCGAAATTATGAAGAAAAATTTTGGTAATTTTCTTTTTCTATATTTTCTATTCATAATTTCACTTCCTTTCTATTTTTAATTAACTACATATGGATTATCTTGTGTTCCATCTCCAGATGTTATTTTTACACCTTGTTTTAAATTTATTACTGGTCTTAATCCTCTATCGCTATTATTTATATATCCAAAACCTATTGTCCCACTTGCAGTTACCATCCATACACTTGTATCCATATTTGTATTTTGAAGATTACTTAATGGTGACATTGTCCAATACATATTTCCTGTATATAAATATACATCAGTATTTGCAGTATTATAATTTATTCCGGATAGCATTACTTCATCTGAATTAATAGTGGCAATCGGATATTTTAAATCACCATTTCCTGTTGTTTTATCAATTACTGTATACCTGTCTATTTTTCTTGGACATGTTAGAATTGGTGAAGTATGATCATATCTTTGTCTAGGGCCATAAAATTGAGTAACACTGTTACCTATTCCTGTACCAAAACCACTTTCAATACTTCTATCTCCACAAAAATATGTATCACTAATATATTTATCAGCATTACTATTAATGTTATTTTCATACCATAAATCTAGACGTTGTTTAGCTATTGAATCATATAAATTTATATGTGTTTCTTCATAAGTCGTTGCTGTATAATTACCATACATATATCCTACTGAAGCATTATAACCATTGTTTTCATTATATTTAGAGTTTTCTATATAGGAATTTGAATTTGATAAATCACATTTACCATTTGATGGTGTACCATTATATATTATTCTTGTAGTACCATTACCATTTATTCTTACTATTTTCCAACAAATGTTATTAAATATCACATTGTTATCATCTACCAGTCCTCTATAAAAGTAACTCTTGCCATAATCATCCATTAGGTAGTACATTCCTACTTTAGTGGTAACGGATTCTCTTGCTTGTGGTGTTCCTTTGGATTCTATTGCTGCTTTTCCACCATTAAGTTTTATTATTTTTGATGATAAGTTATCATTTCTTCTAGAACTTGTTCCATCATCTTGAGCATATGTTGGAGTAAATGTAAGTGTTAGATTTGTATCTGTTGCATTTAATTGAGAATTTGTTATATTTGCTTTTGTTTTAACACTTATTACAAATGTTTCTATTTCTCCTACTTTTAGTGAATCTTTTACTGTTGGAGTTGTTCCATCTAAGTATGTTAGTGAATAGTCCATTACTTGTTGTTGAGCTGAAGTAAGTCCATTACTTCCTATGTTACTTAACATAGCATCTATATTGCCATTATTTACTACATCTATAGTAAATTCAAATATATCTCCAGGTTTATTTAAATTAACATTATAAGTTAAACTGGTATTATTATTACTTAGTGTTTTTGTATAAGATACTGTATTATTATATAACTCTTCAAAGTTTTCAAAATGTACATTCCATGTAATCTTATTAAGAGTCATACTACCATTTAATTTTAGATTAGAGGATATAACTGCGTAACCAACACCTATAAAGACAAGTGAAAATAAAGTAAATAAAATTATATTCCTTATTTTTTGTTCTCTACGTAACATATTTATCACCCAATTCTAGTATTCCTTATAATAATAATTGTATAAAAAATATAGCTTTTTTTCAATATATAGGGGCAATTATCCTATTTATTTACAAAGAAAAAAGTCTAACTAAGTTAGACTAATATTTTAATTTTTTTAGTATTTTATCTATATCTTTTTTATTAGATTCAAATGCATTAATAAATAATACTGTATTCTTTGATCTAATTACTATTACATAGTTACCTGCTGATTCTAATACATACTTATAAAATCCCATTTTATTTGTAGTTACTGTGCCTTGTTTTCCACCAGTTTCTTTTTCTAAAGACGATATATATTCGTTATATACTTTTTTAGCTGCTTTTTCAGTATCTAAAATAAAGAAATCTACTGAATAGTTTTCTTCTTTACTATATCCTTCTATGAATGTATTCATATCATCATTTTTTATTGCTATCTTTTTATCAACTACAGTTAGATTATTTTTTTCAAATATTTTTGTCATTGTATCTTTATCATATACTTTTTTATTTACTTTTAATAAGAATACTGCAGATACTATTAGTATTGCTAAAACTACTAAAATTATTATTATTTGAATTATTGGTTTTATCTTCTTCATTAGAATCACTCCTACTATAACAATTATATCTTAATTTATTAATTTTTTGTATAGAATATTTGTTTTTTCTCATAATACTATTGGAGGGATTTTTAATGGATAAAGATAATTTATTAATATTAGATGAATTAAATAAAGGTTGTAGTATGGGAATAGAGTCATTACAAGCTATTGAAGAAAAAGCTAGTAATAAAGCTTTTAAAAGACTTTTATTTAATTTAATAAAGAAGTATGAAGAAATGTCTGTTGAAATAAATAATCTACATGAAATTGAAACAGATGAAGAGGCAAAAGATAATTCTACACTATCAAAAGCTTTCTCATGGGGAGGTATACAAATGAGAACTATTGCAGATAGTACTGATTCTCATTTAGCTGAACTTACTATGCAAGGATTAAATATGGGAATTATTGAAGGTAGAAAATTTTTAAATAATTATGACATTGATAAAAGATTATTAAAAATACTTAGAGAATATGTTGATGTTCAAGAAGAATACGTTGAAGAATTTAAAGAATATTTATAAATTAAAAAAAACGGAATACTCCGTTTTTATTTTGCGAAAAACATTACGAATGGGAATACTATTAGCACTACCCCAATGAACATTTCTACTTTAGCTTTATTACTTAATCTTTCATTTCCTAGGATTTTTTGTTTACCTGTCATTTGGAAAGTAATTTCTTCACCTTTTTCAAGCCATGGCATAGAATATGCTTCTATTTCATATTTCTTTAATCCTGACTTTACTATAGCTCTATATTTATGCGCAAAAAACTTATTATTTTCAATTAGACCAAAAGCTTCTACTTTACCTGTAGTAGTTTTCTCTCCTCTACCAGCTCTTCTTCTTCTATTAGAAATACCCATTAAAAATACTACTGTTCCTAATAGTACAAAAGATAATGAAAATAATACCATAGTCAACACCTCTTATTATATTTAAATTATATCATATAAATTTTATAAAAAAAGATATTTTTTTAATTATTATATTCCCAAAGTGACAAGGCACCTTTTACTTCTTCTCCATCAATCTTTTCTATGTCTTCTAACTTAAAACCATATTCATTTTTTTCTCCTTGATGGTTAATTGCTCCTTTATAAACAATAGGATCCATTTCTTTTAACTTTTCTTTCATTTCTTCTGTTATTTCTACACAGTCAACTATTTTAGCTTTAGCTATTATTTTACCTGTTGGATAATCTAGATTTAAATATTCAAATCTTTTCATTGCTTTTTTATCAATACCTTTTCCAGCATGTATTAATATTTCTCCTCTATATTTAGTCTTCCATGTACGAAATTCATATACTTTATATCCTTCTGCTATAAGGGAAGCGAAGGGTTGTTTTATTGTTATTGCTTTCATTCTATCACCTGAAGACATTATAACATACTTGTGTTATAATACTTATGTTTTGGAGGAATTATTATGTATAATACCGAGAAAAATTATAATAGATTACTTAATGGACAAAGTACTTTCTTTCTTGATAAGAAAGACGTAATGTTACTAAAAGGTAAATTAAGAAAAGATGAGTATAAAATATATTATCCTTATCCTGATAGTGAGAAAGTAATTTTTTATAATAAAAATATTCCGGAAGTACTTTTATATGAAATTAAAACTACTACTCCCCTTAGACATCAAGATATATTAGGTACTATGTATTCTTTACAAATATCTAATGAGATGTTTGGAGATATTATTATTGATAATGATAGGTATTATATTTATATATTAAAATTATTTCAAAATTATTTTGAGACAAATTTTACTAGTGTAAGAAATAGTAGTATTGAATTAGTACAATTAGATATAGATTATTTAGATAATTATGAAAGAAAATATGAGAAATTAGAATTAATTGTTTCTAGTGAAAGAATAGATACAATTATATCTAGAATTATTAATACTTCTAGAAGTAATATAGAAGAAAAATTCAAAAATAAAGAGATTTTATATAATGAAGATTATCTAAAGAAATTAGATCAAAAATTAAAAGTAAATGATACTTTTAGTATTAGAAAAATAGGTAAATTTAAATATATGGGTATTATTAAAAATACTAAGAGTAATAATATTATAGTTAGTGTTTATAAGTATCTATAAAAGGTGTATCATTGATACACCTTTTTTTAGCTCATAAAATTCATTATTAAATCTATAAGTATTTCTTTTTCTTTTGGATTAGACTCTGCGATTAGAAGCGTCATAGAAGCTAGAGTATTATTGTCTATTACTTGTTTATTATTTTTATATAAGATACCATAGTAATTTAAGAAATAGATAAATAGCGTTGCGGCTATTCTTTTATTTCCATCTACAAAAGGATGATTTTTTATTAATGTATATAAGAAGTTAGCTGCTTTCTCTTCAACACTTTTATACACATCTATTCCATCAAATGTCATATAGATATCATTAATTATTGATTCTAGTCCATGAAACCTTTCTACTCCAAATATTGATGAATTATCATTAAATTTTAATTTACTTATTAAGTGTAGACAATCTTCATATTTTATTATTCTATTATCGATTGTACCTTTTACTTTCTTAACTACTCTATGATCATAATCATCTAATAAATCAAGTGACTTAGAGAAATCACCTATTACTTTTAGAATATCTTTTGCTTCATTATTATCAAATCTTTCTTCTGCTCTATTGGCAATTTCAATTAGCTTAACTGTTTTTTCTAGATACTCTAGTCTTTTCTCATTTACTGCATAACCTTTTAATAGATAATCTTTTAATACTTTATTAGCCCATTTTCTAAAAGTAATACCCTCTTTACTTTTTACTCTATATCCTACTGATATAATTACATCTAGATTATAATAATTTGTTGGTTTATAACTAAATTCGGAATTTCCGAATTTAGTAATTGTATTACTTTCTTCTAATTCTCCTTCCAAATATATATTTTTGATATGCTCATTTATAGTTGACTTCGCTTTTCCAAATAATTGAGACATTTGTTCTTGTGTTAACCATACAGTCTCATCTTTCATATTTACTTCTAATTTTATTTTTTGATTTTCAAATATTATTAATTCATTTTTCATTTCTAACTCTCCTTATATTTTTATTGCTTTTTTATAAAAAGAGTCCTAACTTGTGTCAAATAAATACATATAGAGTACACCTCCCTCTATATATAACTTTCAACATAGAAATGAAAATACTAATTTTTAATGCAAAAAAAATACATTTTCATGTATTTTCTTTTATATATTTGTACATTTGTGTAAATATGCTTTTTATTTACAAGCATTTTACTTATATTACTTTACATACATAATATTTAAATCTACTTGATTTTCATTTACTCCGGGAACATATCCATTATCACATAATTGCCATATCATATATTCTCCTTCGTATGTAGTTTGTTCTGTATAATGAGCTAACCAAACTTTATATTTTGGCTTTTCCCAGATATTTTCTAAGTAATATTTACTACTATATAACATTCCTTCATATCCAGCTTCTTCTACTGTACTTAAGAATGTATTAGCAATTTCTGATAGATGATGAAAACTTACTTTAAATTCATAATAATTATTCCAGTTTTCCCAATCATATACTACTTGTAGATCTACTTTATATTTCTTTATTTGTTTTATTACCCATTTAGCTTCTTTTTTAGCATGTTCTATAGTATCGGCATATGAATAGTAATATATTCCTACTGGTATTCCTACTTCATTAAATCCTTCTATATATTCTTCAAACATTGGATCTACAAAGAATTTACCTTCGGCATTCTCACTACCTACTCTAATCATGACAAATTCTATACCTGATTCTTTTACTTGTTTATAATCAATTTTACCTTGCCATCTAGATATATCTATACCTATTTTAGTATTTTTATTTTTGTGTTTTTCTATAATACTTTTTACATCTAGCATAGTATTATCATCTGTACTAGGTGATTGTTTTACTTTTTCTTTTACATATAAAGTAAATTTTTGACTAGTTTCATTATTACTACTATCTGTAGCTTTATAATTTAAATAATAAGTACCTACAGTATTTACATCATAATCCCCTTCTACTATACATTTAGGTTCATCATCATAATTATCTCCACAGAAAAATCTATTAGAAAGATCTTTATCATAACCAACAGTTACACTGGTAGATGAAGGTACTCCAATAATTGGTGGAGTATTATCTTTTACAGTATATTCTAAACTATATTTTACTCTAATATTATCTTCATTTATAAATTCGAATTCTAATTCGTGCGTACCTACTTCAGTAGTATCTACTAGTTCATTTTTTACTAATTTACCATTAATACTTACAATTAAATCTTTTACATGTACTTTGTCAAATACTTCTATTTTATAATTAGGTTTTACAATTACTATTATCTTGGCATTTACAATTCTATAATAGTTATATCCTGCGTATATACCTATAGATAGTAATACTAATAACACTATGACAATTGTAGTAATGATAATTTTTTTCTTATTCATGGAGTACTCTCCTATTTCATTTAATATTATGTTCTAAAATAATATAATTATTCTTTTATAATGTTTTACATTGTAGACAATGAGTTAGGAATTGTTCTGCATTCATACCTGGAATAATTCCATCATAGTCATAAAATAACATATCTTCTTTATTATATTCACTTCTTGCGAAATCTTCAAAGTTATCTCTATAATAATCTAATATTTCATCTAAGGAATTAAATTCATGAATTCCTTTTTTGTTCTTCCATGATGCTTCAAACCAATATACTTTTCCATTCTTATAGAATACTGAAAAAGTATGACAGGCATTATTTCTACTCTTATTTAAATAAGCTAATATTGTCTTATTTTCTATATTATTTTTATTAAAGAATTCTCTTTGTAGTTCACACATTTCCCAGCATACTGCATAGTTATCTCTTACTATTGTATCAGAGTCTTGTTGAACAAAGTTTTCTCTATAGTCCGCAAGTTTTTCATGGATTTTCCCTTCTTTATCATGCCATCCATAATTTATATTTTTTATATCATTAAAATAATCAAATATCTCTTTCATGCTGTCTCCTTGTTTTTTAATGATTCTACTTTCTCTTCTATATTATCAACTATCTTATCTCTATCAAATATTGTGAATATTAATAAAGCAATCATTATAAATAGTAATAATAATGTCGTAAATAGTATCACACTAAAATATTCTTTTTGTTCTTTTGTAGTATCTAGATAACTATTTGTAAGATAAGCATCTATATTCTCTCTTGTGATTGTGACTTCACTATCAGCTGGTAAGAAATCTCCTATATGATTTAATACCATTTCTTTTAAATCATCTGTCATTATTGTAGGATATCCATATACTACTATTGGTTCTGGTACTTCAGTAGTTCTTTCATACGAATAATCTATTATATTTTTAAAGTCATCATATTTATCTTCATTTATTGCGATTACGTAAGTATGCCACTCTCCTGTTTCTTTTTCTTCTATGATAAAGTGTAATCCTATATTTTCACTTTCATAGTATGCAAATTTTTCTGACATCTTTGATACTTCTACGTAGCTATATTCATCTGTTGAGTGGACTTCTTCCCATGGGGATATTAGTTTCTTCTCTTTAAAGATTCTATATGAACTTACTAGGAGTATTGTAATAATAACTAGATATACCATAGATAGTACTAATTTTATCGCAAATCTTCTTAATTTTACTTTCTTTTTCTTTTTCATAAGCATACTTTTTTCTTCCTTCACTTAATTTTAACATATTTATCTAATTAAAAAAAGAAGATTACTCTTCTTATTCATTATCAAATAGTTTAGATATATTTTCTCTAGGCATAAGCATAGTTGTAGATCTATCTACTTCAAATTTAAAATGTACTTTAGATGTTTTATATTCTTCTCCATCTATACACCATGAGGATTTAGGTGGATCTATAAATTCTATTTCTAAATTATCTGTTTGGTAGTAGTTAACTCCTGGAATATCTTTTATATCTCTAGTTTGTGTCATTACTAGTAGTTTTAACATGTCTTTTTTATTATCTACTTTAGCTAGTGCTACTTCAAATTTATTATCATTTAGTTTTATATCATAGTATATATCATCCATACCTGCGATACGTGATGAATTAGTTATAAATATGAATGAATATGTTCCTTCATATTCTTCTCCATCTATTGTGTATTTTAATTCATATTGATGTATTTTATTTCTTAGTTGTTTCATTCCATATAGTATGTAGGCAATACGCCCATATTTTTTCTTTAATTCTCTAGGAGTATTATAAGTCATATCTATATAGTCTCCTAAACAAGCTACATATACGAATGGTACATCATTTATTTTTATTACATCTATCTTTTTAGGTTTACCTTTTAATAGTAGTTCTAAGTTACTTAACATAGTACCATTTAATCCATACATGTTACCTACATCATTAGTAGTACCTAAAGGTAAATTGGCAAGAGTTAGTTTTTTTTCTCTTTCTAGATTACCTGATACTACTTCATTTAGAGTACCATCTCCTCCACAACTAATTACTAAGTCTATAGAAGAGTCTAGTGACTTTACTATTTCTGAGGCGTCACCTTTTCTTTTTGTATAACGTATTTCTCCATCATAGTCATATTTTCTTAAAATATCATAAACGTTTTTTAATCTATGTTTATCTTTTACTTTACCACTTTCTGGATTCATTATTAGGATACATTTTTTCAAAAAACATCACTCCTATGCATATATATTATACCACTATTATTAATAAAAAAAGAATAGTGCTTATACACTATTCTAAAAACATCTTTCTAGTAATAAAATTAAATACCATTACTAATCCAGTAGCAATTACTTTTCCTATTAAATAATATATTGATAATTTATCTATACATATCCATAGTATTAAATTATTTAATAGTAATCCTATTATTGAGAATGTTATAAAAGTAATGAATTGTTTACTTTTATTTTTATCTTTATCTACATCAAATACCCATTTTACACTAGCTATATAGTTATATATTACTGATACTGTAAAGGATATTGTATTGGCTACTATTTCATTTAATCCTATTAGTTCTTTTAAGAATACTAATACTATGAAATCTATAATAGTAGCAATACCACCTACTATTACGAATTTAAATATTTGTAGTAATAATTTATTATTCTTTATTTTATCTATCATATTACCTCTTAATAGTAGAATAAACTTACATCTACTGGTCCATATATACCTGGAATATATGAAGTATGGGAATATTGCCATCCTTCATAGTAACCTGTATATCCTATATATCCTCTCCAGTCAGCTATCCATGTAGCTTTATTCCATACATCTTGTGGGAATCTATTATATACATATGAAGTAGATGCATATACTCTTGTTCTTATACCTAATCTTGATTCTACATTATTTACGAATGTATTAATCATATCTCTATAGATATCTGGAGTTATACCATAACTATTATAGATTGTATTTTTTATTTCCCAGTCTTCTAAATCATAATAGATTGAGAACATATTTGTATTAATATGAACATTATAATTTATTATGTTATTAACTACGAAGTTTGATTCAGCTAAAGCATCATATGTATTATCTCCATAGCTAAATAGATATACTGAGTAAGGTATTCCTAATCTTTCACATTCATTTTTATTATATACAAATTGATTATCTAGATATGCTGAACCATATCCTATTCTTAGTATTGCGGCATCTACTAATCCTGATGCTTTTACTAAATTCCAATCTATTACTCCATTATTATGTGATACATCTATTACTCTAATTTGATTTACTAATTTTTCAAAAGCTCCTGTATCATTATTAAATTGATAGTAGTATCCAGCTATATATTGTACTCCTTTTACTACTGTACCATCTGGATCTTTATAATACATTCTTCCATCTTGATTATAGAATCCCCATAGTACTCCATCTAATCCAAATTGATAACTTCTTCCTTCTACTTCTACTATTCCTACAGCAGCGTTTCCATCATCATTTATATAATAAATGTAACTTGTACCTTGTGGTCTTACCCAACCTTTAGGTCTTTTATTATCTTTAGTAACATAATGAGTATTACCTAATGAATCAGTAAATATTCCTGTTACTAATTCTCCATTACCTTGATTGAATTTATATACTAAATTATCGATTGTTTTCTCTCCATAGTATATATAGTCATTTTCAACATAATAGTATATTCCATTAATTATTTGTAGTCCTTGTTTTACACTACCATCATAATCTAGATAGAATACTCCATTATTGTCTTTATTCCACCATTGTTTTGTTTTACCTGTATTTGGTTCAAAGTAATATCTCTTATTTCCAACGTTTTGGAATCCTTCATATAGTACTCCATCTTTTTGATAGTACTTATTATTTTTATAAGTAATCCATCCATCATTAAAGAAATTACCTTTTTTATCTACAAGTACTAATGTATTATTAGATAATCTTACTGAACCATATTCTAGTTCTCCAACTATATCTTTAAATACATAAGTTTTTCCACCAATTGTTTTTTCACCTGTATATATATGGTCATTTTCTATAAAATAAATGATTCCATTTATTTCTTGTAGACCATTTTTAATACTTCCATCTTGTTGTAGGTAGAAACTACCATTTTCATCATGTTGCCACCATTGTAGTCTTTTACCTGTATTTGGTTCAAAGTAATATCTCTTTGTATCTACATCATTAAATCCTTCAAGAAGATATCCATTTTCTTGATAATAGATATTATTTTTATAGATTACCCATCCATCAGTAAAATGATTACCATGTTTATCTATAAGCATTAATTTATTATTATTTAATCTTACTGATCCAGTTTTTAATTCTCCGTTACCTTCATTGAATACATATATTTGGCCATCTATATTATATTCACCATATTGAATATAATTATTTTCTACATAATATAGTATTCCATTTATTTCTTGTAGTCCTTGTTTTACACTACCATCATAATCTAGATAGAATACTCCAGTTTCATCTTTATGCCACCATTGTAGTCTTTTACCTGTATCTTTTTCAAAGTAATATGTCTTTCCATCTATTTCTTTGAATCCCTCTACTAGATAACCATTTTCTTGATAATAGATATTATTTTTATAGATTACCCATCCATTAGTATAATGGTTTCCATATTTATCTATAAGCATTAATTTACCATTATTTAATCTTACAGATCCTGTCTTTAATTCTCCATTACCTTCATTAAATACATATATTTGGCCATTTATATTATATTCTCCATATTGAATATAATTATTTTCTACATAGTATAGTATTCCATTTATTTCTTGTAGTCCTTGTTTCACACTACCATCATAATCTAGATAGAATACTCCAACATCATCTTTATGCCACCACTTAAGTTTATTCCCAGTTACTGGATCATAATAATATGTTTTATTTCCTTCAGTGACCCAACCAGATTTTGGTTCTGCCTTTACATTTATGCATATTAAACTTAATACTAATATTAATAATAATAGTATTTTCTTAGGCATTTTATTCATAAGATCACCTCTACTTCTTTTTACATATTTTTTCTTTTATTTTTTCTCTATCAAATACTGCATAGTATGCAATTCTTTTTACTATATTGCTTGGAAGTTCTTCAGGATTATCTTTCTTTCTCTTCCATACATTCCATTTATGTTTTAGTTGTGGTCTATCATGTAGTGAGTAATGTATTATTCTTCTTACTCTACTCTTTGGTAAATTATAATTAGTTGCATTAGTAAATTTATTAGGCATCATACCTTGATTATATTCTCTAGCATAATTATTGTATAAATTAAATATAAAGTCATTTAATTCTACCATATTATTGACATTATCATCAAATAATAGATTTTTATATGGTAATCTATCTTCCATAGTTGCGTAATGATAATAATATTCCATTGGTACTGACATATAGTATTTATTTAAATCAATATATTCCATATAATCAGAGAAATGATTACAAAATTCATCTACAAAGTCTAATGCTCCTTTTTGAATCTTTTCTATCATATCTATATTAAAGAAATTATAGTTTTTATTACTTCCAAATACTGGAACTACTTTATTATCTTTATAGTCATATCCTATACAGCTAGGACCTACATAAGAAATAAATAATTCTCTTACTGTACCTGTAAGTGTTGGTTTAAAATCAAAAAATGTCTTTAATTTAAAGTTACCAATCATTGAATTTTTATAACCTTCTGATGAATTAGTGTGTACGAAATATGTTGTGATTGGTTTATTTACTACACTAGTAAGTATAGCTTCTGGTTTACCACTATATCCTATATCGAATGTAGAAGCATTACCACTAAATTGATCATCAAAATACTCTTTACACATTTTGTAATAATTATCATATTTTTTCTTATCAAAACAATTATCATAAATCATAGATACACATTTATTGAATTCTTCTCTTGTTGTGAACTTCTTATCTAGTGGGAATTCTTTATCTAGTTTTTCTTCAAATTCTTTATTTGAAGTTACTACTTTATTTAATTGTTTAATAATATCTTTTGGAGATACCATATCATAATTTAGATATGTATCTATTAGTGATGTACCAGATTTATCTTTAAATACTAAAGGCATTAAAGATTTTCTAGATACATATGTATAATTTAATTTAACATCTTTTTTATAAGAAGTTTTCTCTTTAAATATTTTAGCTGCTTCATATGGTAAATATCCATCTCTTGCCATAAATGATACTGAATCTATATTATTATCTCTTAGATCTTCAAATAACCATTTACACATAGATATTGTTTGCATACCTAAGGCATAGAAACCTATAAAGTATGGATCGCCATTAAAGTCTGAATATTCATTGAATGGTCTAAATGGATTATCAAAGTAATAATTTCCAGCTATGGCAATAGAACATCTTACTCCAAAGTTTTGTTCGTATGGAATATGATCTATATTAAATAGTTCAAAATGTTTATATAAGTTTCCACAGTTTTTAACAATATTACCTGTATATCCCATCATTGTATCAGTAGCTTTTGGTAATTGATAAGCATTTACTCCATGATCTTTTGGAGATAAGAAATCACTATGGTAATTATCTCCTAAATGGAATATTTTATCAGTACCTTCTTGTTCTTTTACATAATCAAATAAGTTACCATTAGATTTTGTTTTTAGTAACTCACTTGAGACATAATACTCATCAAATGTATATCCATTCTTTTCTAATATTTTTAATAATGTATCTTCAGATAAATAAATATCTGATACTAATATTACTTTTTTACCTAATTCTTTAGCTAATCTATATAATTCATATCCTGTATTTCTTCTATAACAGAAATGAATTTCCATATTTATTTCTTCTTTTTCTATAATAGATAATTTTTTTCTATCAAATCCATATGATTCAGATATATGATCATATATACCTTCTAATGTTACTTCACAGATACCTTCATTATTTTTTAAGTTTCTTAATTCTTGTTCAGCATCTTTTCTTATTTTACCAAAATCTATTACATTTAATACATTAAACTCTTTATGAAATGTTTTATTTAATAATGTAAACATATCTGATGGTACTAAGAACGGTCTTACTACAAGTGTATCAAACATATCGAAACTTACTATTTCAGTATCTTCACTCATAATAATACTCTTAATTTCTGATAGATTTTCATTATATGTAGTGATTAAACCAAAGTAATTATCTCTACTCTCATCATGGTGAATTTCTTGAAAGTATTTACGATATTCTTCATCATTTTCATAGTCAAATGTAATTTGTTCTATCTTTTTATTTTTCTTTTTTAAATCTATATAGTTAGTTACATGAATATAGATATAAGCATTTTTCCATTTTTCTAAATATTCTTTATATTCATCATAAGAATTGTTTCTTTCTAAGAAGTTTTTTACAAATTCAAATGATGTAGTTATATCTTTTATATTTTTATTAATCCTTGATACTTTTAAATTTGTAGTAGATGTAGATTGATTATCATTAATTGAATAAAAATATACTGCTTCATCACAGAATGATACTTTTTTAGCATAATATAGAGCAATTGATGAGAAGGCAAAATCTTCTGTCATTACTACTCTATCTTTTATTTTTGTAACTTCATCTAATACTTTATCCCATACAGATTTTTTTATTAATTTATCCCAAATAACGTGATATCTAATAATCCTACCAGTTTGTTTAAAGTATCTTTTATAGAATTCTTTTCCTTCATAAACAACATTATTAGAATTATTTTGTAATCCATTTATATGTTTAATACCTTTTTCATTTCTAGCATAATTAGATATTACTATATCACTATTATTTTCTTCAGCATTATTAATTAGAAGTCTATAGAAATCAAGATCTACATAGTCATCACTGTCGACAAAAGCAACATAGTCTCCTGTTGCTTCTTTTGAACCAATAATTCTAGTATGTAATAATCCTTTATTAACTTCATTTGTAATAACCTTTATTCTATCGTCTTTTGCACTGATTTTATCTAATATTTCCTGCATATTTCCTTTAGAGCAATCATTTACTACAATAATCTCTAAGTTTTTATATGTCTGGTTTAATAAACTATTAATACATTTTTCGACATATTGTTCTGTTCCATAACAGGGTACTATGATAGATATTTTTTTCATGTATAAACCTCCCTATTTCATAAAATCTTCTATTGTTTTATTTGATAATTTTCTGTAATCAGCTCTCCATTTTTCATAACTCTTCATTATTTTATCTGTGTTATCTAATGCATAATTTATTTTATTTTTAATTTCTTCTACGTCATCATCACTAGATACTACAAGCATTTTTTCTAAATCTGTCTTTTCTAATATTCCTGTATTTCCTAATATACAAGGGATACCTGCATCCATACTCATAATAAAAGTTATTGGGGAAATATCAGAAAATTCCACATCTAAATTTACTTTATTTCCATATATTATTTTTTCTATATCTTTTTCTATTTCTAATTCAACATTAAAGTCTTTTGCGAATGCTAAAGTTGGATTAATAGCATTTAGACATCTAGCTTTATTTATCTTAGAAATTGCTACTCCACTTATTTCATTATAGAAGTTAGCAATATCTTCATAATCTTTATTTAAAATACCAATTCTATCTTGTTTAGTCTCTTTATTTTTTACTTCATAATCTAGTACTAGATATTTCGTTTTTTCTTTAAATGTTGCATATAAGCTATATTGAGTAGCTGCTAATGTATCAACTAATCCTCTATCTAAATACTCTAACATTAGAGTAAGATTTTGAAAGATATAAGAGATACTTAATGATGATACACTAAAGTCTAATATCCATTTTCTATGAACTGTTTTCTTAATCATTGGTAATAGTTCATTGAATTGATCATAATAACTATATAGAATTAAATTCTCATAGTTATTATTTATTTCTGTTGCTAAATCTTCTCTATTGAATGGAGTATAGTTTTCTGGTATAACTCTAATTTCTGCATCTTTAAAGTTATATTCTAATACTTTTTTCATTAATTTATCTTGATCTCTTACTAAGAGAAGTGTCTTACTTTTCTTCATTGTCTTTACCCTCCTCTAAGTAATCTTTTAATAATTTATTAGTTTGTTTTTCAGTATTTTTATACCATTCATTATATAGTTTTAATACTTTATCTTTATTAGCGTAAGCATAGTCTATTTTTTCTGCTATACGTTCTGGATTTTCTTCATCCGAGACAACTATATATTTTTCTAATTCTTCATTTTTAAAGTAATGGCAGTTATCTCCTACTACACATGGAACTCCTTGAGCAAAACTCTCTAATGGAGTCATTGGTGCACATTCTGTAAATGTTACGTATGATAACACATCACAGTTAGCCATTCTTTCTAATAATTCTTCACGTGGAATGGCATGATCTACTCCAGTAATTTTAATACCTAAATATCTTGCAAAGATTCTAGCATTCTTTGTAAGTGGTACCATATCTACAACAACATTTTTTTGTTTTACTAGTTTAGCTGCTGCTAGTGAGGCAAAAGCATTCTTTCTATATATTTCTGTTTTAGAAGCATAGATACCTATTACAAAGTTATCATCTTTTCTTGTACGTTTATATTTTTTTAGATTAACTTTATTTGTTAATAGTACTGTATTACATCCATAGTTTCTATAGAAATCTACTAATGATGCTTTACATGTACCCATTTTTTTAACTATACCTTTTTTAGCTAGTTCAAATATTTCTAAGTTTCTTGCCCAACCATAAGGTTCTAGTACTTGTGAATGGCTTCCATGAAAATATGTTTGTACTGTTACTCCTTTATTATTAAGAAGTATAGCTAAATCTTTCCATCCTATACAGAATCCACTAAATATAACTGTTTTATAACCACATTCTACAATTTTATTAGCTATATCATTTATATCTTTCTTTCTATATAGTTCTTTACATTCTACGGTATTTTCAAATAATTCTTTAGTAGCATTAGTTACTCCAAACCACTCTGGATTATGGAAAGCAATATACTTACATTTATTTTTCTTAATACCATCTAATGTTTTATTAACTGTATCTAAATACTCTTTAGTTACTAAATCTCTTCTTCTTTTAACATAGATAGCTGGATATAATCCAATCTTTATTAATTTCTTTGTTCTTCTCTTAGTAGTTCTTACTAAATCTATAAATTTTTGTCCTTTTTCTTTTCCTAGTAAACGGAATATCTTATTTTCTCTTTGTTCCCATTTTGGAGTCCAACTGGCGTCATAATAATGAATCATACATGATTTATCTGTAAATTTATTATATTGATGATTATAAGATAATGGATAGAAGTAATCTCTTCTATAAATAGTCTCGTTATGTTTTAACTCTTGTGTTTCAAAATTAGATGAGTCAAAGTCTTTTAAAATACTACTTATAACTCGAGGAATACTAATCTTGTACATATTATCCATATCAAAGAATTCTTGTGAACGATAAAACTCTAACATTTTTTCTGCAAGATAACTCTTTGGTTGTGGTTCATACCATACTCCACAAGCTATTAAGTGAGAATCTTCTACTCCTAAGAAACCTGTTCCCTTTTCTAATAGATCATCTATTGGTTTAATTATTTCCATATCTGTATCGAAATAAATACCGCCATATTCGTACATTGCTTTGGCTCTTTGATAATCCGCTACAAAAGCCCATTTTCTATTTGCATATGCATCACGTATAAATGGACATTCATCCAAATCTGTATTTTCTTCATTCCAGCATATTATTTCATAGTCTGGTAGATATTTTTTCCAACTTTCGATGCATTTCTTTGCTAATTTTGGTAGTGGATTATTTCCAAACCAACAATAATGTATGTATTTTGTCATATTATTCGCCCTTCCCTGTTTAAGTTATTACTTCTTTTCTCCCATTTGTGCTTTATAGTAAGCATCACATAGTTTATCAGCTGGTCCAACATCTACCATTGTTCCATGATCTATCCAAATAACTTTAGTACATAGCTCTTTTATACTTTCAATTGAGTGAGATACATATAATACTGTTGTACCCCCCTTAATTAATTCCATCATTTTATTCTTACTTTTCTCTTGGAATTTAATATCTCCTACTGATAGTATTTCATCTACTATTAGTATTTCTGGATTAACTATTGTTGCTATTGAGAAAGCTAACTTCGCAACCATACCTGAAGAGAAGTTCTTAACAGGTACATCTAAGAAATCTCTTAACTCTGAGAAATCTACTATTTCATCAAATTTCTCATTTAGGAATTTTTTAGAGTATCCTAAGATTGCTCCATTTAAATAAATATTTTCTCTAGCTGTTAGGTCCATATCGAAACCAGCACCTAACTCTATCATTGGTGATATTACACCACTTACTGTTACTTTTCCTTTTGTTGGTTTTAATACACCACTAACAACTTTTAAAAGTGTAGATTTACCAGCTCCATTAGAACCAATTAATCCTACTACTTCACCTTTTTCAATCTTAAAACTTAAATCATTTAATGCCCAAAAATAATTATCTTTTTTACTTTTCTTTTTGTGATATTTAGGATCAAAGAAGTTTACAAATGCTTGTTTAATTGAAAAACCTTTTTCAATACCTAAATTAAATTTCATTGATACATGGTTAACTTCTATCATATTGTCCTCCTATTAAATGTAATAAATAAATTTATCCTGATTCTTCTTAAATATTATTATTCCTAAACCTAAAGTACCACAACCTATAAGTGCTAATATAAGTAGTGTTAATGGTGATGGGCAATTACCAAATAATACTATTTGTCTTACAGAATTAATAAATTGATATAATGGATTGAATTTAAATAATCTTTGTAATCCTTCAGGTAATATTGATAAGTCATAGAATACTGGTGTGTAATAGTTCCAAATAGTAAGAATAATTCCATAGATATAGAATACATCTCTTAAGAATACTGATACACATGATAATATTAGTCCTACTCCTATAGTAAATAGGAAGAAGAAGAAAAATATATAAGGTATTACTAAGTAATAGAAATTAATACTAGCTGGATATTTACCTAGACCAAATAGTGTTAATACTATTATGGCTAACCATGGGATTAAGGTTAGGATAAAGTTTATTCCTACGAATAAACATTTAGCTAATGGGAATACATACTTAGGAATGTATACCTTATTTATTAATGTAAAGTTATCTACTACTGATGTCATAGCTCCTGTAGTTGCTTCTGAGAAGTAACTCCACATAATGATACCAGTCATTAAGTATACTAAGTAGTTTGTTCCTTCTGTTCCAAATCTAAACATATGTGAGAAAACTACAGCCATAACTGACATCATAAGTATTGGATATAGTAAACTCCATACTACTCCTAGTACACTTCTTTTATATTTTCTTTTAAAATCTCTTGAAATTATTTGTGTTATCAAAAACCAATATTTTTTAAAATTTGCAATCATATTATTAATACTTTTCATAAAAAACTCCTTCGTTGATTTTATTTTTTTAAACACTTTTTCGTATACTATTTTATCAAATACTAGTATAAAAGTCTAGAAAAGATAGGTAATCAATTCCTTTTATTTTGAAATAAAAAAGGTGAATTATTTCACCTTTTCTTTTTTAGTTAGATAATTAATAAAGAATGTCCAACTTATACCAAATATTAGTCCTACAATAAAGTATAATAAACTAAATATATACACGTTATAATTGAAGTGATTATATAGACTATATTTGTTTATGAAACCATTAGTAATCATTTTAATAAATTCATGTGAACAGTAGATTGCTAAGGTAGATACTCCTACTAAAGTTAATAATTTATCTGGTAATTTAAATCTATCATATAGATATGTTATTGTTATTGTTAATAATAAAACTATTGGTATATATAAACAGTATATAAAATGATTTAGTAATGCATGATAATTATTTTCTAAATAATATACTCCTAAAATACTTAGTATTCCTAGAGTTATTGTTAGTATTATTTCTTTTTTTGTCATTACTTCTTTATTAATTATTCTAAATCCATATACCATACCTAATAAGTATACTGGAAATCTTAAGAAGATATTTCTACTTGCTGATACTTTTATTCCTGTTGGAATTATAAATAATATAAGTAATATTAAGAACATTTTTATTATGAATTTATTATCATTGTTATAATTGTTTTTTAAAAATTTAAATAGGAATGGTGATAAGAAATAATATATCATTATACATGGTATATACCACATAAAGTAAGGAAAGTTACCTTTACCTAAAAAGAAATTTAATGAAGTTATTTGTAGATTAAAATCATTCATTGTGAATTTTTCATTAAATATAAGCATTAAGTAAGAAAATATTACTATTAGAGGTATTGTTGTAGGTAGTATTCTTACTATTCTTCTTTTGTAAAATTCTTTTATATTATCATTTTTATTAAGTGATTGTACTATACCTAATCCACTAAGGAATAAGAAGCAATCTACTCCTATATGTAGATTCTTATATATAAATGTACTTGATATTATTGGTAAGTCACTATGAAATATCATTACCATTAACATAGAGACTCCCATTACTATAGTTCTTTTATCTAATATTTTTTTGATTTCCATTAAACATCATCCTTTACAATTTCATTGTATACTAACAATTACTTTTGTTCAAGAAAAAAAGCATATTGTGATTAATATGCTTCTCGTACGTATTTATCTAATACTTCAGTTATTTTCTTATAACCATCGTATGTTATATGTAGTCCCTCTACTGTATATTCTTCTTTTATAGAGCCATCTTCTTCTTGTAGAGCACTATATACATCTATGTATGTTAGTTTTTGTTCTTTACAATATTCTTCTAACATACTATTTATATTTCTTATTCTTGCATTTTCTCTTATATGCCATACGTTGGCATCTATATCAATTGTTTCATTTACTGGATATATTGATTGGATATATATTTTTACATTCTTACGATCTTTTTTAATTATTTGAACTACTTTTTTAATATTTTCAAATATTTCTTCATCTGTAGAATCTGAGTATCCTAAGTCATTAGTTCCCATTAGTAAGAATACTTTAGTTGGGTTATATGCTAATACTCTTTCTTCTACTTCATCTAATAATGTTGGTGTTAAATAACCCCAATGAGCTGTGTTAACAACAGGTAAATCAGGATAAAAATGTTCTATATCATAACATTGTGTAATTGAATCTCCATAGAAGATGAAGTTTTCTTTTGAATAATCAGTTATTTCTTTTTCTTCTTCTACTATTTCTTTAGCTACTACATCAGTTTTTGTAGATGTTGGGATATTCTTATTAACATCTTTTAATAATTTTGGACCTGTAAAGGCTGTAACTAAAATAGCTGTTAACATTAATACTGCAGTTACAACTTTACTTAGAGTTATACTATTTTTTCTTCTAATGTTAATAACATCTATAATAGTATTTAATTCTTCTAAATGTGTAAATGCAAATACATTATCTTTGTAATAAATTGAATCATTTAATTTATTTTTCTTTTTATTATAGATAATTATATTTTTTCTAGGATTATAGTATTTTTTTACTTTATCTAAATCATTATCTATAATAATTAAATTATTATGATTAAACTTTTTATCACTTAATGTATCATTAATTAATATCTTGTCATCTGAATTGTCTATATCAATGTACATCATTAATATCCCCCGTTTCTACACCCTTTAATTATACTATTTTTTATTAATATTTAATAGGCTTATTATGCTTCCTTTACATATTTCATTAAGTATTCTGTAATTACTTTATATCCATTTTCATTTATATGTAATCCTTCTAATGTATAATCTTCATCTATTGTTCCATTTTCTTCTTTTAGAACATCAAATAGATTTACATATGTTAGATTAGCTTCTTTACAGTAATCTTTTAACATCTTATTAATTTCTCTTATACGCTTATTTTCTCTTATATGCATTACATTTTTATCAATATTTATATCTTCATTTACTGGGTAAATTGACTCTATATATATCTTTACATTTTTACGATCTTTTCTAATTATATTTACAATTTCTTTTACATTGTTTACTATTTCTTCGTTTGTATAATTAGAATAAGCTATATCATTAGTACCCATTAACATAAATACTTTAGTTGGATTATATATTAATAGTTTTTCATCTACTTCTTCTAGTAATCTACGTGAAAGATATCCTCCATGACCAGCATTTACTACTGGATAATTAGGAAAATATTTTTCTACTTCATACATTTCTGTAATAGAATCTCCATAGAATACTATATTTTCTCTTTTATAATCATCTATTTCTTCTTCTTTTTCTTTTACAACTACATTTGTTTTAGTAGTAGAAGTAGGTATATGCTTATTAACATCTTTTAATAAGTTAGTTCCTGCTACTACTGATGTAGATATTACTGCAAGCATTATTAATGCTGCTACTACTC
>JAUNMV010000024.1 GCA_030531695.1 Bacilli bacterium
ATTCTTTATTATTATTATTTTTATAAATATATATTTTTTTATTATTAGAAGTATCTTCTTTAATCTCTTCTAAGTATTTACCATAAGTATATTTATATTTATTAGTATAATTATCAATTAAACAATCATCTAAATATATACTTCCATCATAATTAACATTAGTCTTACTACAATTAATCTTATGTTTATAATTAGTCTTAGTACTAATCTCTTCATATGTAGGTACTTTATTATTATAAGCTAACATATATTCTTTAACATTATCAGTAAGTAAATCTCCATACTCTTTAATTATTTCTTTATATTCACTCTTACTAATAATATCAGAATCACTTATACTTATAGTTTTACTTCTATTCTTCGCAAGTACTATTAAAAATATAAGTACTAATATTCCTATAACACAAACAACTACTATAGTAATAATAACTGTTCTATTAAACTTCATATCTTCTTTCTTTTCTTCTTCACTTAGTTCACTACTACTATTATTATCTGTATTAGTATCTATCTTATCTTCACTAACAGTACCAGTAATTACTTTAGTTTTACCTATATCATCTTCAGTAATCTTTTCTTCATACTCTATAATATTCTCTTTAGTCTTTTCTAAGTCTTCTTCAGTAACTTCTTCTTCATATTCTACAAAATCTTGATTCTTCTTTTTATTATTATCAATCATTTCATTGTATTCTTTCATTTCTTCAATAAGTTCATCTATCTTATCAGTATCATTCAAGGATATCCCTCCTATTCTATAGAAATTATAACATAAAAAAAGAAAGTATTATATAACTTTCTTTTTATTATTATGGAACAATATACTTGCTTTCATTTTTAGTTTCTTTGGTTCTTATTTCACCAGTATCAAATATATATAAATAGTATATTCCTTTATCTGCACCAGCTTTATGTACTGCATAACTAAATGCAGTTGATTCATCTACTTTTGTAATACTAACTCTATTACTTCCATACTGATAATCAGATGAAACATCCATATATTTACTAATTGTTTTACCATAAGGATTAACTATTAATACTTCTTTATCAGTTCTAACAATTATTTTTTCTTCATAAACATAATCAATACTAGTATAAATAGAACTTTCATATAAAATATTACCATTCAAATCCAGTGTTGTAAATTTATTAGAATCTTTATTAAGAATAATAAATTTAGAATCAGAGGATTTATAACTATAATAGTCAGTACTATTAAATAAATTAACGAGAGTATTATTAGCATAATCTTTTTTCATTAAAAAGCCATTGACACCATCTCTAGTCTTTAAAGAATAATATATATATTTATTACCATTACTATCTTGTTTAGTAAAAGAATTAACAGCAACTATATCATTATAAGTGCCAATATACTTACCAGTAGAAGCTATAAATAATGAAAGTGAATACTTAAGCCTATCATTCTTATCACTATATGTCTTTCCTACTAATAAATCATCATCATATAAACTTGTAGTTGTATAATTTTCTTCAAACATAAAACTAGAAATATAAGATTTCGTATTTACATTATAAAAAGCTCCAAAATTATTATCTAGTTTTACAAATAAGTAATTAACCTCACCACTAGTAGATGATATTATACTAACAGATTCAATCTTATTATCTGTAACATTTAAATTAGATAATACATCTTTTTTTTCAGTTAAAACATTATAGAAATAATAATTATCATTATCTTTAATAATAATTTTATGGGCATCTTTTGGAGAAGTGTCAGTCAAATTAGCAGATTTTAAACTATAGCATCCACTTTTCTCACATGTATATGTACCAACTATATTTTTACCATTAGAAATATTAATACCATGATAATAATATCTATCATCTGACTGCGAAATATTATTAGTTTTAATTTTATAAATATACAACTTAGAAGAACTACCATCTGTTTGATAAATTTGTTCTCTTCCAAAATCAATATTTATTACTTTTGGTCCTACTTTACATGATTTTAGAAACACACTTCCATCAGAGTTAATGATATTACTCTCACAACTAATATTATTAGGATTATCTACTGAATCCAAAATCATTTCTATAGTAGGTAATTCATTAGAATGTTCATCTTTATATGCTTGAACAGCATCTTGTAGACTTCTGCCATACTTATTTAACATCTTTCTAGCTTCTCGTAATTCTTCTGGAGAAGCATTTCCATAAGAATTAATATAAACACCATCATGAAAATGAGTAAAAGCAAATACTACAAAACACACTAAACAAAATAAAAAGAAACCTCCTAAACATATTACTATATTAATACCTTTTAAAACAAATTTTTTAATATTATTTTTCTTTTCTTCCAAACTAGTCAACTCCTATTCTAAAAAAATTATAACACAAAAACAAAAAAGATACATTACTGTATCTTAATTATTAACTCTTTGTCTAACCATAGCTGTATTCATATCTATTGCTTCGAATGTAAATCCATTTTCTTTACCATATCTAATAATATTTCTTAATGCATCTCTTGTATACCATTTAATATCATGCATTAATACCATATTAGCTCTATCATGAGATAATCCATAAGCAACATTTAAATATACTTGATTAGGATCAGTTGTGCTTCCAGCATCTCCACTAGATATATTCCAATCGTAATATCTATATCCTCTATTTAATACTTCTTGTGTAAGTATAGTCATAATACCTGAATAATATCTTCTACTTACTGTATTAGAACTTCCTCCAGGGAAACGTATTATACGTGAATCAAGTCCAGTAATTCTTTGTACTCTATCATGTACTATAGTTAAATCATTAAAGTAACCATCTACTGATGAGTAAACTGTAGCATAATCATGACTTGCAGTATGTAGCGCAACTGTATGACCTTCATCTGCTTCTCTCTTAATTAAATAATCAGGTCCTTTATTAGTAACAAAGAATGTAGCTTTAACTCCCTCTTCTTTTAATATATCAAGTATTACATTAGTAGTACCTTCTTGAGGACCATCATCAAATGTTAAATAAATTACTCCAGGTTTAGATACTCCACTATTAGGATTAACTGATGCAGTAACAATAACTTTTCTCTCTGCAGTTACTGTATTACCTGCAGTATCACTTACTTTATAAGTAAGAAGATATTCTCCTGCAGTAGCAGTATCAACACTACCTTCTATAGTAACTTTACTAGTAATATCTCCATCACAATTATCACTAGCAGCATATCCAGGATCAGTAAATACTGAATTCTTTAATACATACATAACAGTAACACCATTAAGATTAAGTATAGGATTTTCTTTATCTTCATATTTAATCTTACGAGTAACTTTACTTTCATTACCACTCTTATCAGTAACTATATAAGTAATCTTATCTTTTTCTTTATTAACTTTTACTTTCTTAGTCAAGTCTTTATCTAAATCATCTATCGCAGTAAATCCTTCTTCTTCATATTCTTTATTAGGACAAACAAGTGCTGTTTTCTCTCCATTTAAAGTAATAACTGGAGCAGTTAAATCTTTAACTACAATAGTTCTTTTTCTTTTAATGGGTATTAAATAATCATTTAAAGTATAAGTAATTTCATATTCACCAATCTTCTTAGTATTAACATTACCACTAACTTTAACTTTATTAGTAATATTCTTACCTAAGAATTTAGCACTATATTTATAATTATCAAATTTAGAATTATAAGCAACTTCTAAAGTATTATTCCCAATAAAATGTATCTTAGGTATAACTATTAAAAATGCCATTAATAATATAGTTATAGGTAATAATACAAAAGTAAATAACTTTTTCTTAAATAAATTACCAATACTATTTCTATTAATCTTAGATTTCATCCATCTAAATATTCTTCCCTTTTTCATACTCTCACCACTACTTAAAAAATCTATCTTTATTATATCAAAAAATAAAAAAAATAGAAGACTACTCTTCTATAAATTTTCTTTTAATTCTATCACTAATTGTACAAAGTACTTCATAGTTAATTGTATTATATATAGTTGCTATATCTTCTAATGTAATATTCTTATTATCAAATATATATACTGTATCTCCTACCTTACAATCTACATTAGTTACATCAATCATACAACTATCCATACATACACTACCTACTATCTTACACTTAGTATTATTAACTAATACATATCCAGTATTAGTCATACTTCTTCTTAATCCGTCAGCATAACCTATAGGTATAGTTGCTATTCTTCTAGTACTATCAGTAATATATCTTCTAGAGTAACTAATAGCTTCTCCTTCATCTACTTCTTTTAAGAAAGTAATTTGTGATTTTAATGTAGCAATAGCTTCTACTGGTATTATATTATTACTTCCAGTAAATGTTTCATAACCATACATAATCAATCCAGGACGTACTAGATTAGTAAAATCTATTTTATAGTTCATTAATCCATTAGATGCACTACAATGTACATATTTTAAATTATAAATACTCTTTAATTTATTATAAGCTTCTCTAAAATTATTAATTTGATAATTAGTATAATCACTAGAATCATCTGCACTACTAAAATGTGTATAAATACCACATATATTAATATTAGGATTATTATTAATGATATCTATAACAGTATCTAGGTCTTTTACTTTTACTCCTGTTCTATTCATACCTGTTTCTATTTCTAAATGACAATTAACTGGATTAGTAATACTCTTAATAAATGTAATATCACTAATACCAATAGTAATATCATATTTATATATATCATCTAACTCTAATATAGATGCTTGATTAAGTAAGAATATTTCTCCATTATAACCAATATTTCTAAGTTCTATAGCTTCATCTACTCTAGCAACCGCAACTATATTAAACATATTAACTATATCAATACATTTATTGATATAAGTACCATATCCATTAGCTTTTATAACAGGCATTAATTCTTTATACCCAACATATTCTTTTATTTTATTAATATTATTAATAAACTTAGTTTTATTTATTTCTAAATAAGTAGGTCTATTCATATTCATCCACCTCAAGAATTTATTATAAATAAAAAATAAGTAGAAATATCTACTTATTATTAATATATGTCTAATTTGACATCTTTTTTACTTTATAATTATTCTTATCTATTAATTTAATAACTTTAATAGTACCAATAGACATAGGTATAATAACCAATTCTGGTACAAAGAAAGTAATAAATAAAGAACTGCATATATAAAGTCTACATGTATTATTAATTTTTCTTTTTAATTCATAATTCATCTTATTTATTTTTATATTCTTTTAAAGCTTTAGCTATTTGATCAGGACATGATGTACTTTTTAAGCCACATTGAACTCCTTCTAATTTTTCTATAACATCATCTATCTTCATACCAGTAATTAGTTTACCAATACCTTTTAAATTTCCTGGACATCCACCAACTACTTCTAAACTTTCTATAGTATTATCTTCATTAATATTAAATATCATTTCTTTGGAGCAAACTCCATTAGGTTTAAATCTATATTCCATATAAAACACCTCTATCTAATAAAAAAAAGAGTAGAACTCTTTTTTAACCCATATATCCTGTTCCTTGATCAGTTGGAGTAGTTTGTACTTGTGGTATAGCTACTGCAGGTTGTGCAGGTTGAGCAGGAGCTGGTTGAGCTGGAGCTTGAACTGGAGCTGCAGGTTGTGCAGGAGCTGGTTGAGCAGCTTGTTGTGGAGCAACACCAGCATATTGTGCCATTTGCTCATCTGTCATATTATCAACCATAGCATGTGCTTGTTCAAGTGTAGCTGGAGCTTGACCACCTTCACTAACATATTTATTAACTAATTGTTGGATAATTTCTTTGATAATTGGTTTAGATAAATATTCATCAAATCCTGCAGATAAATATTTTTCTCTACTACCTTCCATAGCATCTGCAGTTAAAGCAATGATTGGAGTAGTAAATCCAGGCATAGCTTTAAGTTTTTGCATTGTTTCTACACCATCCATTTGTGGCATCATAATATCCATGAATATTAAATCATATTTATTATTCATTTTAATCTTTTCAAGACATTCAAAACCACTTTGTACAGTATCAATTTCAAATCCACATTCTTGAAGTATTTTAGAAGCAACTCTTAAGTTTAACTTATTATCATCTACTACTAATAATACTTTATGACTTCCATCTGGATTTACAATAGGAGCTGCTGGCTCACTAGTTTGTTCTTGTTGTGCATCCATTTGTTGTTGTAATGCACTAACTGGTTGTGGAACGATTTCAGGAATTCCAACAGCACCAGCAGGTTGTGCACCTTGATTCATTTGTTGTGTTACATAATCATCATTCATATTTTTTTCCTCCTACATAACTTCTATCTCATTATTATTTATATCATCTATATTATATACAGGTTTTTCTTTTACAGCAGTAGTAAGTTTTTGGCTCATTGTAACTATGAACTTAGAACCAACTCCAACTGTACTTTCAACTTCAATCTTTCCATTGAATAATTCTACAAGAGACTTAGTTATTGCAAGACCGAGTCCCGTACCCCCGATATCTGAGTCCATGTCTTCTTTTAATCTATAGAACTTAGTAAATAGATTATCCATTTCCTCAGGAGCAATACCTCTACCTGTATCTGATATCATTATCTTAAGTATACTCCTATCTTTCTCATTTGTACACTCTACAATGAAATCTACATGACCTTTTTCTGTATACTTAATCGCATTACTTAATAAATTATTAATAATTTGTCTTATTTTTTCTTTATCTCCATATAACTCTCTCGGTAAATTAGGAGAATAATCACATCTTAGTTCAATTTCTTTAGAACCTATTCTAGTAGCATTTAATTTAGCTATATCTTCAAATACTTCAACTGGATTATAGTTACCTTCAACTATCTCCATCTTATTTTCTTCTAACTTACTAATATCTAGTATACCATTTACTATTTCTAATAAGTTATTACTAGCAATAATAATATCTTTAGAATCTTGTCTCATTTCATCAACATTATCTCCTGACTCAATCATTTGAGAAAGACCAACTATGGCATTTAATGGCGTTCTTATTTCATGAGACATAGATGAAAGAAAATCACTCTTCGCATTATTTGCTTTTTCAGCAGCATTCTTCGCAAGTTGTAATTCAGCAATTAACTTCATATCAGGATTCTCAATAGTATGATACATTAAGAAATTAACTAAAGTAATTGAAACAACCGCAGTACATAAAGCTGGAAACGTAAATAATAATATATAAGTTATTATTATCATTACACCTACTAGTTTTAACGGAAATGTCTTTTTCTTATCACATGTTTTCCTATTCTTAATAACAGTACTAAATCCAACTATAGTTACTATCATCAAACATGCTATCATAAGATAAGCACAAGGTCCACCAGCACCTTCTAACATTCCACTATCAGTATATAGTATATCGAGTGGTAAAATCAAGAAAGCGACAAATAAAAGTGTAAAGAAAATAAAAATAATTTTAGGAATCTTCTTTTCATTCTTCTTATAAAATATTAAAAAATCTTTATTATATTCATTAGATACGACGACTGTATAAAAAACTAAATAAAATAAATCAAGCACTAAAGCTAATGAATGGAATGCTCCAAAAAAATGTACTAAGTTAGGATTATCTTTAAATATACCACCAACTATAAGAAATGACATATGAGCAATTAAATCTACTCCATTCCAAAATAGTAACTTTCTAAATATCTTATTTTCTATATTTTCCATATTCTTCTTAGACATATATATACCAACTAAGAATATATAAAATATAATAGTAACTGCATTAATTGAAACATTCATTATATTCATATTAAATCACCATATCTTACATATTAAATTTTATCACTTATTACATAATAAGTAAATTAAAAAAAGACTCTATTGAGTCTAATTACCTATATATTTATTAATCGCATCATGCATTTCTTCTCTATCCATAGGCTTTGGTATATAGTCATCAAAACCTTCACCTAAATACTTCTCACGACTTCCTTCTACTGCATCAGCAGTTAAAGATACAACAGGTGCATGAAAATTAGGCATAGATTTAAGAGTATGCATAGTTTGAACACCATCCATATCAGGCATCATTATATCCATAAATATTAAATCATATTTATTATCTTGTTGTACTTTTTCAATACATTCTTTACCACTTTGTACTGTTTCAATATCACAATCAAAATCACTTAGTAATTTAGAAGCTACTTTTAAATTTAATTTATTATCATCTACTACTAATAATACCTTCTTACGATTAGGATCATTATTTTCTACTGGAGCAGCCTCTACTGCTGGAGCTTCAGTTACAGCAGTTTCTGTAGATACAGCAGGTTCTACAATAGTAGTAGACTCTACTGGAGTCTCTGTAGGTGTTGGAGTAGCTGGATAAACATCTTGTGTAGGAGTCTCTTCTACAGGAGTCTCAGTAACTACTTCAGTATTAGTATTTTCTTCATGTTTCTTACCAAATGGAAATATATTAAGCATTAATCATCACCCTATCCTATTAACTAATTTATCATAAAAATACAAATAAATAAATTAAAAAGTCAAAAAATTTACATTTTTGACTTTATTTTCTATAATCATCTACTTTTATATACTTATTTAGTGCTTCTTCTAATAAAACTCTATTAATAGGTTTAGGTATATAGAAGTCAAATCCTTCATTAAGATATTTCTCTCTACTACCAGCCATAGCATCAGCAGTTAAAGCAATAACTTTACCATTAAAATTATTACTCTCTACTCCATCCATATCAGGCATCATTATATCCATAAATATAAGATCATAAGTTTTAGATTTAACTTTTTCTAAGCATTCAAATCCACTATTAGCATCAACAACATCAAAGTTATAATCTTCTAATAATTTAGTAGTAACTCTTAAATTAAGCTTATTATCATCAACAACCATAATAGTATATTGTCTATCTTTATCTTCTTCTACTGCAACTGAAGTATCTACTACTTTCTCTTCTTTTTCAACTTCTTCTTCTTTCTTCTCTTGAGCAGGAGTAACAACTTTTTGATTTACTTCAACAGTAAATGTAGAACCTTCTCCATATTTAGAATCTACATCTATTTTACCACCCATAAGATCTAGTAAAGACTTAGTAATAGCTAAACCTAAACCAGTACCAGAAATATCAGAATCTTTATCTTCTTCTCTTCTATTAAACTTAGTAAATAATACTTTCTTTTGTTCTTCTTTAATACCTCTACCTGTATCAGAAACACATATCTTAAGAAGACAATCATCATCTTTAATATCACAAGCAACTACGAAGTCAACTGAACCTTGATCAGTATATTTAATCGCATTACTTAAAATATTAAATGTAATCTTCTTAATATTTTCTCTATCACCATGTAATACTTCAGGCAATTTATCACTAATATTACAATTAAAAGTAATTGGTTTATTACCTATACGTATATTCATCATCTTAATTAATGAATCAAATACATCTCTCGGTTTATATTCAATATCAATAATTTCCATTCTATTAGACTCTAATTTGTTATAGTCAAGTATTCCATCTACTAATTCTAATAGATTATTAGATGCTACATAAATATCTAATGCATCATCTCTAGAACTCTCATCAGTAGATTCATCTTTAATCATTTGAGAAAGTCCAACTATGGCATTTAATGGTGTTCTTAATTCATGAGACATACTAGCTAAGAAATCAGTCTTAGCATTATTAGCTTTTTCAGCTTGTGTTTTAGCAAGAGTAAGTTCATTAACTAATTTAATATCTGGATTCTCAATAGTAAAGAACATCAAATAACAAATAATAGACATTGTAAAAGATGTAATACTAATTTCAGGGAATAATAATAAGATAATTATACTTACAATTTCTAATAAACTAATTACTGCGAAAGAAAATAACTTTTTCTTATTAACAATCTTCCAACTAAGTAATAAAAATGGAACAATAATAATTATAATTAGAACACCTACTATAGCAACTAAAGTACTAGTAGAAGGCCCAAAAGCATACGCTATATAATAATTACTATCATAAGAATAATCTATAGGTAATGAGAATTGAAAGAATGATATAACAAGTACAATTAAAAATATAAATTTAAATACAAAATTATTATACTTACTAAATAATTCTTTTAAACGATCATTATTCTCAACACAAACAATAATTACATATATCATTATCAATACCATAAATATTATAGTAAAGTAGAATGAAAATCTCTTAAATAATCCTACTAATAATAAATTATTTCTCATAAAACATGCTAAGAATAAGAATAATAATTCGGATACTACTAGTAAGAAATCTACTAGTAGTAATCCTTTATATACTTTATTCTCTAAGTTATTCATATTATTCTTTGAATAATAAATAATTAGTAAGAACATTAGAAAACCTAAACATACTAAGTTAAGAGTAACACTTACAACATTCATATAATCTCTCCTATCCTATATATCTCTTTATGATATCAACTTTCTTCTTAGTTAAATTAATTAAATTATCATAATCACTATTAACAAAATCAATATCATTAGATTTACTAGCTGATTCATGTTTAGCTGCTAACTCAGCTAAATCCATAATTCCTAAATATTTAGCATCACTCTTTAAAGAATGTACAAGTATCGCATAATTAGCCATGTCATTTTCATTCTTATATTTATCTAAATCTACAAGTCTCTTTTCTATCTCTCCTAAGAAGTCTTTAGCAGTATCATTATACATTTCTATACCACCTAAGAAATCTAATGCTTCTTTTAATTTAAATCCGTTAGCTATTAAGAAGTCTCTATTTAATTTTTCTTCTGTAGGAGCTATAACTTTAGGAGTCTCTTCTACTCTAGAAGTACTATTACCTAAATATCTAATTAATAAATCTTCTAATCTTTCTTTATCAATTGGTTTAGATAAATAATCAGTAAATCCATCTCTTATATATTTATTTTTCATATCAGGAACAAAATTAGCAGTTAAGGCAATAGTAGGAGTATTATAATCACTATTTTCTTTTAAATATCTTAATACTTCTACACCACTCATCTCAGGCATCATATCATCTAAGAATATAAGATCATATTTATTACCTGCAAGTATAGTCGCAATAAAATCTTTACTACTAGATGAAGTATCTATTTGTAAATTAAATTTTCTCATCATTCTTAAAGCAACTTTAATATTTACTTCATTATCATCTACTATTAATACTCTTTGTCCATTACCAACAAAACCTTTTTCTAAAGACTTAGAATTTTCTCTTTCTAATTCATCAACTGTTTTCTTAGATAGATTTTGATTAATTATTAAAGTAAATGTAGATCCTTCTCCATACTTGCTTTGTACTTCAATCTTACCATCCATCATATCAGCTAATTTCTTACATAAAGATAATCCTAATCCTGTACCATCTACATTAATATCTTTTTGTAGTTTTAAACCTTTAAATTTACTAAATACATTACCAATATTTTCTTCTTTAATACCTCTACCAGTATCAGAAACTGATATCATCATTTTATAAATATCTTTTTCAACTATATCACAATTAAAATCTAAATTAATTGAACCTTCATTAGTATATTTAATCGCATTAGTTAAGAAATTAATAATTATTTGTTTTATTCTTATAACATCTCCATATAATACATGAGGAATAGTACCAGAGAAATTATGAGTAAATGTAATACCACTACCTTCTAATCTCTCTTCTGTAAAATTACTTAAAGAATTATATAACTCTTGTGTAGAATAATCTACATTAAATATATCTAATTTATTAGATTCTATTTTAGAAATATCTAATATATCGTTAACTATATCTAATAAGTTTTCTGAAGCACTAATAATATCTGATGCCTCTGCTTTAATACCATCTTTAACATTTTCTTCTAATAAGCTTTGAGAAAATCCTAAAATAGCATTTAATGGAGTTCTAATTTCATGTGAGATATTAGATAGATATTCTGTTTTAGCTTGATTAGCTATATCTGCTTCTTTCTTAGTCTCTTCCATCTCTTGAACCATCTTAATATCAGGATTCTCTAATGGGAAGATAGTAAAGTATAAAATAACTAATGAGAAAGTAAATGCAGGTGCAAGTAATCTTAAAGTAGGAAAACTATATTGTATAAAACAACAAGCTAATCCAGATAAAATAATTATTGAAATAGGAATTAACTTTTGTCCATTTAACTTTTTAATATTAAATAATAATTTAACAATACAATATACTAAACATAAACTAGATAATCCCAAAGATAAATAAGTAATAAATCCTTTAGTACTATAAGATGCTCCTTGAGTAAATTGATCAGAGTAAGAAATAAGAATTGTCCAAATAACTAAGAACACCATAGCTATATTAGATAACTTATTTTGTTTCTTAATCTTTTCTTCTACATCCATCTCTACTTGTGCTAATGAAATAATATATTGTGTAAATATCAATACATAATAGTTCATAAATACTAAATAGAATCTAAAACAATATTTATAAATAGTACTTTCTGGATATGATCTAGAAAGATATATACAAAATAGCTCTAATAGTACACAAGCTAAATCTGCGAATATCAAACTAATAAATATAATATTTTCAGCACTTCTATTTTTCTTTCTTGTAATAAACGCAATAGTTACAAGTATTAAAAATGCTAAAGATACTAACGAAAAGTAATATGCTGACATTTAACTCACCAACCCTTATAATGATTCTTTCTCTTTATTATCTTGATTTATATTAGTAGTGTCTAATGAATTAGAATTTACATTTTCATTAGAACCCAACTTAGAAGCATCTGTTATTCCATTAACGATATTTACAAGTGAATCAGAAACACTTGCAATATCATCAACTATTTCTTTAGATTCTCCATCTAATTCTTCCTGTTTTAAAGCCTCAGAATAACCAACTATAGTACTTAAAGGATTTCTAATCTCTTTAGAAACATACTCTAAGAACTCTGAAGTAGATTCATTAGATGATTCTGCTTCATTTCTAGATTTCTTAATCTCTTCAACCATCTTCATATCAGGATTATCTGTAATAAATACAGTTAAATATAAAGCATATATCGCAAATACTGTACCAATATCTATAGATAAGATATTAGCTGAAGTTAAGAACTCAACAATCGCTACAAAATAAACTACTAAAGATGTAACAAATATCGCAATTCTTTTATAAAATGCTATACTCTTTCTAGTTTTAATATAAATACCAACCCACCATACTTCAACAAAGAAACATATAGCATAATCAAACCAAAGTCCAAAATCACCAGATTGAAATATCATCTTCTCATTAAGTATAAAGTAAGAAGGTGCAACTAAATGAATTAAAGCAGTAAATACAAGTACTATAAATCTAATTTTTTTAGCTTTATTATAGATTTCTTGTCTTTTCTCAATAGAATTAGAATCATATGCAAGATTAATCATATAAATAGTACAAGTAAATGTTAAATCTACCATATATACTAAATAAATCTTTTTAAATATTATAAGTAATATATTATTAGGATCATATATTAAGAAATAAATACAAAATATTAATAATATATCACCAAATATATTTAAGGTAATTAATCTTGCATAAAGTTCATTATCTATTGTCTTTAGTTTTTTCTTAGAGAAAAAAATAAAGGCAAGTAATGACATGTATATTAATGCACATACTGGAAGATAAAAATTACCAAATAAATTTTCATTATACATATATTTCTCACCTACTTTTTATAATACTTCTATTTCTTCTAATTCTTCTAAAGAAGTATTATTAGATATCTTTTGTTCAAAAGTAATAGTAAACTTAGATCCTTCACCATAATTACTTTCTACATTTATAGTACCATTTAATAAATCAATATATTTCTTACTAATCGCAAGTCCTAGACCAGTACCTTCAATATTATTATTAGATTCTTCATCTAATCTTTCATATTTATTAAATAATCTATCTAAATCTTCTTTTTTAATACCTACTCCAGAATCTTCTATTACTATATTAAATCTACATCTATCATCATCAATATTAGTACAATCAATATTTAATTTAATATAACCATTATGAGTATATTTAACTGCATTAGTTAATATATTTAATACTAATCTTTTAATTCTATCAGAGTCACCATATAAAAATTTAGGTACATTATTAGAACATTCATGAATAAATTCTATTTGTTTTCTACCTAATCTAACTTTAGTCATATTAATTAAGTATCTATAAACATCTTCAAAAGAATATTCTTCTTCTGTTAATACTAATTCATTAGATTCAATCTTAGATATATCAGAAATACCATTAATAATAGATAATAAACTATTAGAAGCATTAGATATATCTACTACATCTTCATGAGGATCTCCATCTAGATCTTCTTCTAATAAACTATCAGAAAAACCAATAATTGTATTTAAAGGAGTTCTAATCTCTCTAGATATATAAGATAAAAATTCAGATGTAGAAACATTAGATGATTCTGCTTCATTTCTAGCGTTCTTTATTTCTTCAACCATCTTCATATCAGGATTATCTACTAAGAAAATGGTTAAATATAAAATATAAATACAAAAAGCTTCAGCTATATCAATAATAAGTAAGTTAGCATGAGTTAAAAACTCTAAAGAACCAGAAGCAGAAGCTGCAAATACAACTCCTAGTATTGATAATTTCTTACCTAATGGTAATTCTTTTCTCTTTTTAATAACAACCCATATCCAAACCATAACTGCTAGAAAAGCAAATCCATAAGTAAGTAATAATCCAGGTCCACCAGACTCAAATAATAATCTATCTGTTAATCTAAAATATGTTTTTAAAACAAGAACTAAAAAACAAATAACCACAAAAATAAGAAGGGACCATTTCTTAGCTACTTTATATACTTCATCTTTCTTCTTACTAGAATCACCACCATAAGCTAAAACTATAAAGTAGACTGTAAAAGTAAGCATAATCCCATTTACATAAAACAAATATAACTTTTCACATATTTTAAGCAATATATTTAAAGGATCATATAACAAATAATAAACACATATAACAAGTAAAGCATCTCCAATAAGATTTAAAGCTATAAGTGCTGAATACAATTTGTTTTCTGTAGTATTTAATTTTTTTCTAGAAAAGAAAACAAAAGCAAGCAAAATGATATAGATTAATGCACAAGATACAATATAGAAATTTCCGTATAAATTATCATAATACATCTACTATCACCTACTATAATATAGTTTACCATATTTTAGTACTTTTTTAACAAAAAAATCAAATTATTCATTTGATTTTTTATAATTAGCTACATTCATATATTTACTTAAAGTTTCTTCCAAAATCTCTCTATTAATAGGTTTAGAAATATACTCATCAAAACCTTCACCTAAGTACTTTTCACGACTACCTTCCATAGCATCTGCAGTAAGTGCTATTATTGGCATAGTAGCTCCATCTTCTTGTTTTAATTTATGCATAGTCTCAACACCATTCATCTCAGGCATCATTATATCCATAAATATTAATGAGTATTTATTATCTGAATTAACTTTTTGTAAGCATTCTTCTCCACTATTAGCAGTATCTATTTCAAAGTTATACTCTTCAAGTAATTTAGTCGCAACACGTAAGTTCAATTTGTTATCATCAACTACCATTAATACTTTAGGTTTAGAAACATTTTCTTCTACTACAGGAGTATTTTCTTTTACTTCTTGTTCATTTTCTACTGGTGGGGCTACTGTTTCAGTCTTAGGTTCTTCAACTATAGGAGTAGTCTCTATCTTTTCTTGTTCTTCTTCATGAACAACAGGAGCAACTACTTTTTGACTTACTTCAATAGTAAAAGTAGAACCTTCTCCATACTTAGAATCAACTGTTATCTTACCACCCATTAAATCAACTATAGATTTAGTAATTGCAAGTCCAAGACCAGTACCTTCTATATCAGTATCTTTATCTTCTTCTAATCTATAGAATTTAGTAAATAGTAATTCTTTTTGTTCTTCTTTAATACCTCTACCTGTATCAGTAACAATAATCTTTAATAAACAATTATCATCTTTAATTTCACAATCTACATCGAAATCTATTGATCCTTCTTCAGTATACTTAATCGCATTAGTAATTAAGTTAGAAGTAATTTGTTTAATCTTATCTTTATCACCAAATAACTTCTCAGGTAAATTATCATTATAATTAACGTTAAATTGTAATGGCTTAGTACCTAATCTTATTCTCATCGCCTTAACTAATGAATCAAATGTTTCACGAGGATTATATTCACTATCAACAATCTCCATCTTATTAGCTTCCAGTTTGTTTATATCAAGTATTCCATTAACTAGCTCTAATAAGTTTTGACTAGCCATAATAATATCATCAGTATCATTATGAATATCTTCTATATCTCCACTAGACTTAATCATTTGAGATAATCCGACTATTGCATTTAATGGAGTTCTAATTTCATGTGACATAGAAGAAAGGAAATCACTCTTCGCATTATTAGCTTTTTCAGCTTGTGTCTTAGCAAGAGTAAGTTCAGAAATCATCTTTAAATCTGGATTCTCAATTGTAAAGAACATTAAATAACAAGTCATAGTAATTGAAAAAGCAGCCATACATAGAGATGGATCAGTTACCGCAACAATCAAAGTAATAAGTTCTAATCCACTAACTACAATAAATGGAGATAATTTCTTTTTATTAAGACTTTTCCAGTTACCAACAATAAAAGGAAAAACACATAGCACTAATATAGCACCTACAATAGATGCAAAATCATTAGTACAAGCACCAGTAGCATATAAAATAATACCTTCTTTATTATAAAAATACTTTATAGGTAAAGAGAATTGGAATATCGCAATAACAAAAACTATAAATAGAACTACTTTAAAAGTATTTCTCTTATGTTTTCTAAAAATATCCTTAACTTTTTCATTATTCTCAACACATATAATAATGACATAAGTACAAATAAGTACAAAAAACAATAATATAAAGAAGAAGTTAAATCTTTTTACTAATCCAATTAAAAATAAATTCTTAGGAATAAAGTAAGAAGAAAATAAGAAACTAAGTTCTGCTATTATTAAACATAAATCATCTACTAATAGACATCTATATACTTTATTCTCAATATTATTCATATTCTTTTTACTAAAATAAATAAATAAAAGAAAGATTAAAAATCCTAAACATACTAAGTTAAGAGTAATACCTGCTATATTCATACAACCTCTCCTATTCTATAAAATAGAGTAGCATAAAAATAGTCAAAAGTAAATTAATAGTAAAAGAAAAAGTATTCAATTTTGAATACTTTACTAATTATAAAATCTATTTTTATTATTTAAATATACCCTTAAATAAAGCATTTAATCCTTTATTAATAGCTTTATCGACTGCTTTATTTACTACTTTCTTTTGTAGTTTATTCATGGGATCATTCTTTTTAGCTTTCTCTTTTTCTCTTTCTAATCTTGCTTCTTCTTTTTGTTTTTGTAATTTATCTTTTTCTTCTTGTTTTTGAAGTTTTTCAGCTTCTTCTGCCTCTATCTTTTCTCTAATTAATTTATCTAATTCTTCATAAGCAGAATCTCTATCTAAAGTTTCTTCATATTTACCCGCAATTAATGATGAATTAATAACTTTATTTCTAGTCATATCATCTATAGTACCCATCTTACTTTGTGGTGGAAGTATTGTAACTTTTTCTACTACCTCAGGTTCTCCCTTTTCATTTTGGAAAGAAACAAGAGCTTCTCCTGTTGCTAATTGTAATATTGCCTCATATGTATTAAATGAAGGATTAGTTCTAAATGCATCAGCCGCAACTTTAACAGTTTTTTGTTCAGCCGGTGTATAAGCACGTAATGCATGTTGTACTCTATTACCTAATTGAGATATAACCTCATCAGGAATATCTGATGGGCTTTGAGAAATAAAGTATAATCCAATACCTCTAGATCTAATTAATTTAACTACTTGAGTTATTTGTTTTAATCTATATGTTGGCATTCCATTAAATAATAAATGAGCTTCATCAAAGAAAAATACCATCTTAGGTTTATCTAAATCTCCAACTTCTGGCATATCATTAAATAATTTAGTTAAAAGCCATAATAAGAATGATGCATATAAATCAGGTGATTTAAATAATTCAACTGCATGAAGAATATTAATTAATCCTCTACCATCATTATCTACACATAGAAAATCATGAATATCAAGTTCAGATTGACCAAAGAACTTATCTGCTCCTTGATTCTCTAAAGCTAATAAACTTCTTTGAATAACTCCTATACTTTGAGTAGTAATATTGCCATAACTAGTAATAAAATCATTCTTATTATCACCAATATATTGTAGTAAAATTCTTAAATCTTTAATATCATCTAATTTTAAATTCTTATCTTTTGCAATTCTAAAAGCTATCGCAAGAACACCTTCTTGAGCTTCTGTAAGACCTAACATCATTGATAATATATCACTACCAACACTATCAATAGAAGTTCTAATAGGATGTCCAGCTACACCAAATATATCCCAAAATCTAACAGGATATTTTTTAAAAGGAAAATCACTAATCTTTAAAGAATCTAATCTTTTAGCAATATTTTCATTAGATTCTCCTTCTAAACAACATCCACCTAAATCACCCTTAACATCTGCTAAAAAAACAGGTACCCCAGCATCAGAAAAACTCTCAGCCATTACTTTTAAAGTTATAGTCTTACCAGTACCACTAGCACCAGTAATTAAACCATGTCTATTAGCTTTATCAAGTAAAATACAACTCTCTTTTTCATTATTCTTACCAATTAATATTTTATTATTAAAGTACATATAAACACCTCGAATATATTATAACACAAAAGAAAAAGAGATTATAAATCTCTTAAATATCAAGAAACAAAAAAGGATGATTAAAAATCATCCTAAAAATCTTATTATTAGAAGCTATGGCCTCCTCCACCTCCAGAGGAACCGCCTCCGCCTCCTCCGCCGCCTCCAGATGAGCCACCTGAAGAACCACTGCTTTGAGGAGAATAAACTCTATGTGTACCAGTTTTTCTACCAAAAATATTAGCACAATTAAACTCAATATCGCATGTCTTAATAATTTCATTATTAGAAGCCCTTTTTACAGAAGAATTAATTAATACGATTATAAAGTTAATAAAGAAAGCAGATACGATTGCGAGAACAAAGTTACTTATATGTCTCATAGGTTCAAATATCTTACCACCACTAAGTAATGTATCCATTTGTTCAAAAGCATGATAAGCACAATCATAATATTTTTCATATGAAGCATAAGTATAAATATTATCTGTAATAATATTTGCTTTACTATTAGTTATTATAGAATAATTAAATCCATCAGAGAATATATATATTTGTCTATTATCCATATCAATTAAGAATATAGAACCACTATCTGTACCAAAATGTGAATGATAATAACTAGATGCGAAATAAGGAGTACCACTATTATTAGTACTAACACTTACAAAAGCAATATTACCATACTCAGTAAGTTTAACCATCTCTTGTTTTAATTTTTCTTCTTCTTCTTCACTTAATAAATCAGCTTGATCATCAATGATTAATTGATATCCAGATTCTGATTTTTCAGAAATAATATTTTCTTCATTATTATTAGATTGATCTATTTCGTAAGAATCATATTTCTCAGTATCATAATTATAATATTCATCATTATCATCAGCATAAACATTGTATATAGAAAATACTGATAATAATAAAACTAAAAGTATAAATAATTTCTTTTTCATTATTTATCGCCTCCTCTTTTCTCTAATTGAGGCAACTTATTAGATACCAATATATTATGTTCATTAACTAAATCTCTAAATGATAATACTACTAATGCCAATGCAATAAGACTAGAAATATAATAATATCCATCATTAACAAAGTTCATTGCTAAACATACAACAGGAATAATAATACCTAATAATTCTTTATATATATATCTAAATATACCTTTTTTTATCTTAGAAGCATTCTGATTTTCTTCTTTAGACATAAAACCTAAGTCATCCATATGATATTCACTCTTATATAGTCTAGTAGCTTGTACTAATGAAATAATTAAACTTAATGCAGAAAAACCAATTGTAATACCTGCAATTACTTTAGGAGTAAATACAAACATATTATCTATAAGTAAGAATATAATTACAGATAAAATTATAGATGCTATTAAATATTTACTAAAAGCTACAGGTAAATCAGCTGCTACTTTACCAGTTTGTCCATTAACTACTGCATAATTAACTGTTTTATTATCTTTATTTCTAATAGCTAAGAAGTAAACTGGAAACATACCTATCTTTTTATCAGTAACAGTAACGTTACATTTAGGAGAACTACATCCATATCTTCCAAACTCTCTATATTTATTTAACTTAGTAGTAGTATCACTCTCAGCTACTAATTCAGCATCTGCTTCATAAACACCACTATCTACATCTATAGTATCTGCATAATATCCGATTAAATAATTAGGATTAAATGCTTCTCTTTTCTTATAATCAAATGGAATAGCTGTACTATACTTATCATAATATTTACTAATTAAATCATATGAAACACCGTCATATGAACAATCTACATCACTTGTAATAGTATAATCATTATAATAAACATAATCTCCACTTCTATGAGAATATTTACTACCTTTATTAGTACAACTACCATGATGTTCCATCTTATAAATACAGTAAGGTAAATATATACCTCTAAACTTTTCAAGTACTACATCACTCTTCATATAATTAGGTACAAATAATGATTTAGACACTCTATTTTTATAAGCTTTAATACAATCTTCTTTAGTCTTACTAAATGGAATAATAAAATCTGGATTATTTTGTTTCATCATCTTAGATTCTATCATTGCTTGAGAACCACAATAACTACAGAAAGTAATTGCAGTTTCATCAAAAGTCATTAATTGAGCTCCACATTGACTACAAGAATATGTTTTACCTTCATATGTATTTTCTTCATTTTCTTTAGACATTTTAACATCTACATTTAATTCTTTAGGATCAAATTTAGATGCACAATATTGACATACTACCTGAGACTCTCCAGGAGTATAATTCATTTCACCGCCACAATTGGGACACTTTATCATACAATCACCTACTCTATTTTATCAAATATAAATTCATTAATAAATATATTTTAAGTTTTTTGTCGAAGTAAATCACAAGTAGAATAACTATTCTTCATAAAATAAGCAGTTAATAATATTTCATTCTTTTTTCTAATACAACTAATACCTTCAAAATCCTTATAACTATGTTCAGTTATCTTTTCTGGATTCTCTTCTACTAATTTATTTTCTCTTATATTTCCTTCAAATATATTAAATTCTGTATCATCAGTTAATTTACCATCTATATATATCTTTATATTATTACCAGTAAATTCTACTCTTACTTTAGAACCAAAATGAGTACCTTCCCATGCTCCTTGTAAGAAATCTACATCCGCATCATCATATAATTGTTCTGTAGACTTTTCTGAATTAAAATCCAATCCATTTTCTATTGCTAATTCATGAAACAAATCATATATAGCACTTCTAGCATCATCACTTATTATAGGTCCTTGATTAGAAGATTTATATAACTTTTCTCCACTATCGTATTCTACATTTAAAGTATCTCCTAATCCTGCAGGAAGACCATAACCATAGTATGTATAACCATTATTTCTACTTAACTCTTTTTTTACTATTAAATCATTTAATCTTTTTAAGAAACTAAAATCATCTAAATAATATTTTAATCTAAAATAAGTACCATCTCTATTTCTATAATTACCACCACAAGATGTAACACATAATTTATTATCTTCTATCTTACAATAAAGACTAAATCCAAAATTATTATGATTACAATAGTCCCCACATACATAAGAAAAAGAAGTAATATCACTAGAATTAATTACTTCATCATATCCTTCCATTCTTTGTTCTACTTTTCCACCACAAATATCTTCATTATTAAACATAAAACCTCCTACTAGTTATATCTACTAGTAATACCAAAATAAGCTTCCATAGTAATCCAATTACCACCATTATATAACTTAGTAGCTAAATCAGTACCTACATATCTAACATGCCAAGGTTCAAAAGCATACCCTGTCTCATTTTCTTTACCTTTAACAAATCTAATAATAAATCCATATTTATAACAATTATTATTTAACCATTTTCCTTCAGGAGTATATTCAAAATCTTGATCTAAACTATTTAAATCTACTGCTAAACCTGTCTGATGTTCAGAATGTCCTGGTCTTGCAGATATAGTATCTGCAGTAGCTTGTCCATAAGTATTAACCCAATGAGCATAAGTACCTTGTTGTGTACTATATGATCTATAACCACTCTTAATCCATAAACTAATACCTTGACTAGCTGCATCATTAATCATAGTTTGTAATGCAGAATACATTTCTCCATTTAATCCTCCCGGATTATAAGAAGAAGGTAATGCATAAGTCTTATTCGCAATTAAATATCCATCTATATAAGTAATACCATTAACAATCTTACCACTATGACCATTACTTGTAGTGAATGTCTTATTAGTAGAAGAACTACTACTAGAAGGTACTACAACTTCTTTCTTTTTAGTAACTTCTAAAATAAACTTCTCACGTTTTTCATTACCACTAGAATCCTTCGCAACATACTCTAATTCATAAGTATTAGGAGTCTTTAAATCATAATCTCCTACCACTTCTACTTTTATCTCTTCACGAGAATTATCTTCTGCTTTTACATCTTTTAATAAATCTATCTCATTTCCCTCTTCTACACTTAATTTATCATTAAATGTAATAGTAGGTTCTTCTTTATCAACTACTTTAACTTTATAAGTAACTTTCTTAGTCTTTTTAAAATAATTTTTAATAGAAATAGTCACATTAGTAGTACCTAATTTACTAGTATCTATTAATTTCTTTTTAGTAATAATCTTACCATTCTTAATATTTTTAATATAATCAGTATTATATACTTTATCAAATATATTTACTTCTATATTTTTATCTATCTTATAACTCATTCTCTTAGAATTAATAAGTACTATACTTCCACTAATAATACATATAAAAACAACTAATATAACTATTAAAATAATTTTCTTTTTCATACTATCACTCTCTTTCTAA
>JAUNMV010000025.1 GCA_030531695.1 Bacilli bacterium
AATATTTATTTTATTGTATTTAATATAGTTAGTATTATATTTATCTATCTAACTAATAATAAAAATAAAAATATCTTAATTATATTAGATATTATTTATATATTATATGTATTATTATTAGGTATTTTATATATATTTTCTTTCCCATATGAAGAAGCTAAAATATTCGCAGGATACGATAGATATATAATGACTATTATATTTGTAATTATAGGATTATTTATTAATTATATAATTACATATAAGAATAAATTTAAATATAGTAATATATTAATAATAGTTATCTCTATATTATTATTAATACCTATATATAGAGAATATAATTGTTTTAGTACTCTATTAGGTAATGATCATTATACTAATTCTTATGTAGAAGGTTTTGATAAACTACTAAAAGATATTCCTAAAGATAAAGATAATTATTATATCTATATAGATGATCCTAATATAGATAAAGATCAAATTAAACATATCGCGATGTATAAATTACTAAGTAATGTAGAAGTAATAGATACTCTAATAGAAGTAGATGATAATTCATATATAATTATTTATAAAAATAAAAAGTAGATATAATCTACTTTTTTTATTTAAAGTCATCCATAGAATAACCTAATTCTTTTAATTTTTCATATACTAGTCTATTAGATATACCAAATAGAGTATTAAAGTCACCATCTATTTTTTCTATAAAAATTTCTGCTTTTCCAGGAAGACAATAACCACATCCTGTAAGAACATTTTCTTCATTATTTACATACCATCTAATATCTTCATCATCCACTTTTTTAACATATACATCTACTGTATCATAAAAAGTAATTGTCTTATCTTGATATAAATCTTTAATAGTCATACCAGTAGTTAAATGAGTAACTTTACCACTCATCTCTTTAATATTATTAAATGCTTCTTCTTTATCTTTAGGTTTTTCATATCTCTTACCATTTAAATGTACTATAGAATCAGCTGCTACTATAATAGCTTTACCATCTATTTGATTAGCTACAGAATTAGCTTTTCCTAAAGATAAATCCATTACGTATTGATTAAAATCTGATGCATCACTATCTTCATCTACTAAGCTAGTTATTACTTCATATTTCCAACCCATAGTATCAAATATTCTTCTTCTATTTCTAGAACCTGATGCTAAAATAAATCTCATATAAATCACCTCATATCTATAATAGCACAAAAAAAGTAATAAATAATTATTACTTTTTCTTATTAATTCTCCATATAATTAGACTTAAAACATAAGTAGATATAAGTATTAAAGGAGCTACAATAAACATTTTATGTAATCCATCTTGTACAAACCAATACCAATCATAATCAGGAGATACAGCACCATTCTCAATATGTATTAATACATTAGTTGCATAATAAAATGAATATAATAGAGGTGTAATTAAACCATATAAAGTATCTTTAAATACAAGTTTATTATTTCTCTCAACAACAGTAAAAGTAATAATACTAAGTACAGGTATAAATAAATGAAAAAATAAATTACTATTCATAAGCATAGAAGATATTCCACCAGGAGAATAAGGACCTAAGTACGCAAATACTACTGCAAAAGTAACAGTAACACCCATAGTCGCAATAAACTTTAATCTATATAATCCTCTACTAATAGTTTTTCTACTATCTTTTAATAATTTATGTTCCTCTATCGCAAATATTAATGCAACTATTCCCATAAATAAATTAGAATCAACTGTAAAATATTTAAACATACCTAATTTAGATGATTCTAATACAGGTTCTACTCCAGGAGAAAATTTAATTCCAGCAAATGCAATAAATAATCCCACTCCTGTTAAAATACTAATAATAATATTTAATATAAATGATATTTGTATTCGTACTCTATCTTTCTCCATCTTACTACTACCTCAACTCTCCACATAATTATAACAAAAAAAATATAGGAATTAAATCCTATATTTAATAAATTTATTCTCCACTATGTTTAAATACTGGAAAGTAATCATCTTTTCCATAGTCATCTAATGGTCTTACTAAATTTAATATATTCATTTCTTGTTCTGAAAGTTCAAAATCCAAATCAATATTTTCTTTTAAATGTTCAATTCCACTAGCTTTAGGAAGTACTACTAATCCTAATTGTAGTTGATGTTTTAAACATACTTGCGCAAAGCTTCTATTATTCTTCTTACCTATATTTTCTACTTCTTTAATTCTATAAGCTTCTCCATGAGCTATAGGAGAATAAGCTTCAACTACTATTTGATTTTTATTACAATATTCAATTAAGTTAAATGGAGTTTGTCCAACATGTGATAACACTTGATTAACCATTGGTTTAATACGACAGTTTTTTATAATGTTATCTAAATCTTCTATATGAAAATTAGATACTCCAATAGCTTTAACTTTTCCTTCATCATAAGCATCTTCTAATGCTTTCCATACCTCTAAATTTTCTTCAAAATAATTTTTATCAGTCTCTCTAAACTCATTCCAAGGAGTAGGAGCATGTATAATCATTAAGTCTATATAATCTAATCCTAATTTATTTAAAGACTCATCAATAGACTTTTTAGCCTCATCATAAGTCTTATATTCTGCTCTAATCTTACTAGTGATAAACAATTTTTCTCTAGAAACACCACATTCTTTAATCCCTTTACCAACGCCTTCTTCATTCTCGTAGGCTTGTGCAGTATCAATATGTCTGTAACCTAAATTAACGGCATCTTTAATCACTTGATCAACTTTATTATTGTTAATCAACCATGTACCTAATCCTACCATAGGTATATGTACACCATTATTCAATCTCATAAAATCATCTCACTTTCTATTAATAGTATACCATAAAAAAAAGGATGAGCCAAATTGGCCCATTCCTACTATCTCTTTTCTTTATTATTTATAAAGGCTCCTATTAATCCTACCCCAACTAAACATAAGCCTGTAATTATCTTATATTTAATTCTTTTTTTCATTAAAATCACTCCAATATAACACTTCTTTATTTAAAGATTTCGCAAACTCAATCTCACTTCTAGTAGATTCCCCAATATAATTATCTACATTAACTACAAGTATACCATCACTAATTCTAATTTTTTCTTTATGCATCAATCCTAATTTATTAAAGTCATCATCGCTATAATACTCTTTAGGTTTAGTTAAATCAATTGGAGTTAATGCAACAATACCATTTAGTTCTAAATCTAATGCTGCTTCTTTCATTTCGTTGATATACTTATAACTTCCACATATTTTAATAATCTTCATCGTCTTCACCTATAAAAATTATATCATAATTTAATTTACCTTTTATAAAAAATATCTTATAATTAATATATAATACAAAGAATAGGAGTAAAAGATATGAACAATGAAATGAATAATGGATTAGGTCCTAATACAATGCCTACTCCAGAACAACCAGTACAAAGTGTTCCTACTGCACCAGTTGAAGCAACACCTGTGGCTGCCCCTGTAGCTCCACAACCTGTAGCTCAACCAGTACAACCAGCAGCACCAGTTCAACCTGAACCAATGCCTGCTCCTGCAGCACCTGTAGAGCCAGCTCCAATGCCAGCTCCAACACCAGTTCCTGCAGCACCAGTAGAACCAGTACAACAACCAGTAACACCACAACCTGTACCTACACCAGTGCCTACTCCAGTCGCAGTAGACACACCAACAGCTCCACCTGTGGAGCCACCTACTACACCACCACAAAATGATGTAGTAGAAAATACACCAGAAGAAAAACCTAAAAAGAAAAGTAAAATACTATTAATTATTCCAATAATAATTGCAGTATTAGGAATCTTAGGTTTTGTAGGATTCAAAGTATTATTAAATGATAAAGCAGTTATGAAATTAGAAGTAAAACTTCTAAGTAAAGGAGCAAACACAGCACTAGATGCATTAATTAAAAAAGCAGAAGCTGGTGATGAAAAATCCGTAACTGGATACAAAGGTACTCTAACACTAGAATCTGATTATCAAGAAGATGGTATCGATTTAAGTAAATTAAAAAATTACCAATTAAATTATACTTATGTATCTGATCCAGTAAAAAATCAAATGTCAGCTCATGCAACATTAACTAATCAAACAATACCAGTAGCTGATGTACAAGCTCTAGTAGACAAAGATACAGCTTATGTATCATTAGGAGATCTACTAAATAAAGTAATTAAAATGGATGCTAGTGAATTACACTTAGATCAAACTCAAGATAGTGTTGAATCACTAAAAGCAACACAAACATTAATCAATAAAACTGAACCAATTATAGTAAACTTTATTGATAAACAAGAATTTACTAAATCTAAAGAAGAAAAAGAAATTAATGGAAATTCTAAAAAATATAGTAAAGCTTCAGTAGAATTCAATATGGCTGAATTAGAAAAATTCATCTACTCTGCTTATGTTGAAGATGAGGAAGTAATTAAAGCATTAAGTACTTTATCTGGAGAAGAAGAAAAAGCAATTAAAGAATCATTAACTACATCATTAAATAATGTAGATACTGAAAATGGTACTAAAGTAACACTTAATACTTATAAAACAACATTCGCAACTACTGCAGAAGAAATGGAAGTAATAATTAATAGTGATTCAGAAAATCCTACTAAAATAGTAATTGATACATTAAAAGATGAAAGTCAATATCATATATATGCAGGAGATACTGAATTATATAGTGGTACATTTACAGATGAAACTATTACATTTAAAGATGCAGCTGAAACAATGACAGCTACACTTACAATTAAAGAAGATGAATTCTCAGGAAACTTCAATTACAATACTGAAGGTATGGGAATTCAAACAACATTCGAATCAACTACTAAAGACGATGTAACTAATACAACAGTAAATGCAACAATTAAATATGGAGAAACAGCATATAACTTTACTTTAAAAAATAAATTAGAAAAAGTTAGTGATGCAAAAATTGAAGAATTAGATACATCTACAGCTGTAGGAATGGAAGAATTAACTGAAATGGATATGTATATGTTACAACAAGCATATCAACAAAAATTAAGTTTATTATTATATGATTTCATGACTGTACAATATAGAATTGATAATAACATTCTACAATAAAAAAATAAGATCACATCAATCGATGTGATCTTTTATTATGTATTAATTTTCTTTTTTCTCTTCGTGATATTCTTTTTCAGTATTTACATTCCAAATATTACTTTTATCTTTAACACCATTAATTATATTCTTAACAGTTTCAAATGAAGTACACATAGAGTGATCTAAGTTATTATATCTATGTTGACCATTTCTACCTACACAATATAAGTTAGGAATAGTATTTAAATAATTTCTTAAATCATCCATATGCTCATAAGTATCAAAGTATGCAGGATAAGCTTTCTTAACTCTTTCAACATGATAATCTTTTACATTCTTAGTAGAATCAATTAAGTTCATCTTAACCATTTCTTCGATTCCCATTTTAGCAAAATCATCATCAGTCATACTCCACATTTCGTCACCTTCATTACAGAAGTACTCTAGACCCATCCAAACAGTCTTTTCAAGGTTTTTAACTAAATATGGACTCCAGTTATTATAGATTTGGAATCTACCCATCTTAACACTCTTATCATGTACATAAACCCATGTATCTGGAATAATATTACCTATAGTCTTAATCTTAGTTTCATTCTTAAGATTTAATTTATCTATTAATACACCTACAGTCATATAATCACGATAAGGTAATCCTTTAGCTATCTTTAAATATTTATTAGGTACATTATTCATACCTACAACTAAATCTTTAACTGGCATAGAAGAAATAACTATATCACCATTTAATTTAATATGTTTATTTCCTGATAAATAAGTTACTCCAGTTAATTCATTTTTATTATTCTTATGAATTTCTACTACCTTAGCATTCTTAATAATAGTTCCACCTAATTTTTCTACTTCTTTAGCAGTTAATTCCCATAATTGTCCTGGACCTAATTTAGGATATGCAAATTCTTCAATTAATGAAGTTTCTACTTTTCTATTCTTCTTATTAAATACTTTACCAAACATATCTTTTAGGATTGCTAAAATAGATAATCCTTTAACTCTTTGAGCACCCCACTCTGGAGATATTTCAGAAGGATGTCTTCCCCAAAGGTTAGCTGTATAGTTTTCAAAGAACATAGAATATAATTTCTTACCAAATCTATTAATATAGAAATCTTCTAATGAATTTTCTTTTCTCTTAAAGAAAACACTTTTTAAATAACTAAATCCTACTACTATAGTAGTACCAAATCCCATATTCTTTAATGTATCCATCTTTAAAGATACTGGATAATCAAAGAATTTATGTTTAAAGAAGATTCTAGATAATCTATTTCTTCTAAGCATAACTCTATCTGTCTTTTCAGGATTAGGTCCACCCTTCTTAGTAGAAGACTTTCTTCCTAATTGGATATCATCTTTAGGCATAGATCCTTGAGTAGGAAGCATCTTTTCCCACCATTCATTAACTTCAGGAACTTTAGAGAAGAATCTATGTCCACCCATATCCATTCTATTACCCTTATAATTAACTGTTCTAGAAATACCACCAAACATATCGCTTTCTTCTAGAACTACTACTTCATAATCTTTAGACTTATCAAGTAGTTCATATGCTGCAGTTAAACCAGCAGGTCCTGCACCAATTACTATTACTTTTTTCTTTTTCATATATAACACCTCACCTTACTTAATAAATTTATATAAAACCTTTCTTGCACCAAAGTTCCAAACAAATACAATTAATGTACTAATTAATTTACTAATCATATAGTAAACTTTAAATACATCAGTAAATAACCATACTAAGAATGTATCTATTCCAAGTCCTAGTACTCCAATTATAGCATATATAATAAACTCTTTTGTTTTACTAATAGAAGTTTCTCCTTGAAATACAAACTTCTTACTAAGTATATAATTAGTAAATAATCCTAAAGTAAAAGATAATACATTAGAAATAATATAATTAATATGTACTATATCAGTAAATACATATAGCATACCAATATTAACTACAGCAGCTATACCACCTACAAATAAATATCTAAAGAATTGAATTATTGTATTATCAGTTGCTTCTCTAAATAATTTATTCATATCAAATTTAAATGCATATTTAAAGAATTCATCTAAATTATCTTTTAATATATTACTACTCTTATTATTTTTCTTTTTACTATTATTTTTCTTTTTTGTTTTTTCAGTACTCATTTTAAATACCTCCGTAATTAAATAAGGAATTAATATTATAATTGTAGGAATTGATATAACACTTAATCTTTGCCATTCAAATGGAGCACATACGATTGTTAAGAATAAGTTACCTGCTATTATAGAAAATAATGCAGCAATCATCCACTCTATTTCTTTCTTTTTTATTAAGTAAACTAATAAGTATATAAATGCTCCTAATAAAAAGAAATATACTATTGAGAATGTTATAGGAAAGAAATTAGAAGCAACAGTAGTTAAGAAATAAGAATCATACCCTTCTATTGGTATAGAATATATAGTTCCTAAATTCCATGTACCTACAGAGAATGTCTTATAAATAAGATATCTATAATACATAAATCCTGAATTCTTTTTAGCATTCTTTAAGAATTTATTAATATCAGATACTTTATTATTCTTAGACATATTATCTAAAGCATCCCAAGTAGTAAAAGCATCTCCATCTACATAAAATTCATCTATATCTTTAACAATCTTCTTATTATCTCCATATCTATATAATCCACTATATATTAATGTAATAGCTGTATTAGTATTAGATACAGAAGTAAGACCAAAATGTCCATGTTGTACTCGCATTTGATTACAATATAATAGAATAATGATTATAGATATTACAGTAGATATTAATCCAGCTTTAACTACTTTAATAACAGTATTTTTCTTTTCTATAAAATATTTTAGTACCCAGAATAATAAGTATGCTGCTACTAAATAAATATTTGCCGGTCTAGTAAGAACTAATACAAATTGTAATAATCCCATACCTATAGCACTACTCTTTTTAGGTTCTTTAATAAATGAAACAGTAAAATATAATAATAAAGTAATTTCAAATAAAGTAACTGCTTCAGTAAGAATTAAAGTATTCCATAAAAATAAATAAGGATTTAATGCATAAAACAAAGTAGTAATAATAGGAATAGTTTTCTTATTAAATAATTTTTTAACCGTTAAATAAAAAAATATAATTCCAATAAAGAATAAAACTTTTTGTCCTAAAACTATATTGTCATATAAATTAGCTTTAGATGAAAATAATTCAAAAAACTTACAAAAGTAAGGATATATAGGAGTCCTATATAAGTTAACTTTACCCAAAAAAATATTATCTTTATACATATCAGATAAATAAGATAAAGTATCACCAGAAAAAGAATAACTTTGATACTTACTATATACTATTTTCTGTATAAATAAAGATAATAATAAAATATAAGTCAAAGGACTTTTAAATACATTTTTTATAAAAGAAATAAACTTATTCTTAGTACTCATAAGAATCCCCCTACAATTAGATACAAAATAAATATAACATATATTTTAAAGGGTATACAAGTTTTTCATAAAAAAAGACTAATAATATAGTCTTTATTCATCATATTTATAGAATCCTTCTCCTACAGATTTACCAATTTTACCTGCATCTATATATTCATTAAGTATTCTTAACATACCATCATAATTATAAGGAAGCATCATCTTTTTAAGTAATGGATCAAATACATCAGGTACTTTTTGATATTGAAGTACTATATTTTTAGCAGTTTCTAATCCTACAGTATCAATTATTTGGAATGGTCCTTTAGGAGCTCCTGTACCATAAGTCCAAGCTTTATCAATAGTCTCTGCATCAGATATTCCGTTAGCAAGTAAATCCATTCCTGATAATAAGAAAGGTACTAACATAGAATTTAATAAGTATCCAGATTTTTCTCCTTTAGCAGCAAGTGGAATCATATTAATAGCTTCAGCAAAAGCAATTAATTCATCAAAATATTTATCTTCTGTACCAGCATGTTTCATAACTTCAGCTATATTATTTTTCCAAATAGAATTAGCAAAATGTAATGATAAATATTTATTAGCTCTACCAGTAGATTTAGATAACTTAGATGGTAATAAAGTTGATGAGTTAGTAACAACAACTGTTTTCTCTGGAAGTAAAGATGCTATTTGTTTATAGAAAGCTGTTTTTACATCAAAATTTTCAGTAACAGATTCAATTACTAAATCAGCATCTCCTAATGCTACTTGTTGATCTGTTTCTATTTTTATATTATTACGAGCATTATCTACTCTACTTAAACATTCATCTTTATTAAAATTATCAGAAGAAGCAATACCTCTAGCCCAATTAGGACTACCTACTCCTTCATTAGCCATAACTTCAATAGTCTCTTTATAAGTATTAACTAACTTATCTAATTTAGATTCAACATCACTCTTAGAATCTTCTTGTCTAATTAAGATAGTTACATTAAAACCACAATAAGCACTTTGAAAAGCTATTTGACTACCTAAAATACCTCCACCTGCTATAACAATATTCTTATAATTCATCTTATCATCCTCCTATTATATTTTAACATATAAAAATAAAAAGTATATATAAATATACTCTTCATTGTAATTATCTTCTTATAATCCTCTTTTTAGTTCTTCCCTTAACTGTATTTGTATTTTTCTTATAAAATAAATTATATAATTCTATAAATAAATAAGGAATTAATATAATAACCATAGGTATAGAAGTAACAACTAATCTTTGCCAATCAAAAGGAGCAAAGAATATTGTTAAAAAGAAATTTCCAAATATAAAACAAAATAAAGCAGCAACAACCCAATCGATTTCTTTCTTTTTAATTAGTTTTATTAATAAATATATAAAGGAAATAGCCAATAAATAATATATATCAGAGAATGTTATAGGAAATATATTCCAACATAAATAATTAACTATATAGTCAACTTTTAAATCATAAACAAAACTATCAACTCTACCTATATTATAACTACCTACATTTAATACTTTATCTCCTAAATAATATATATATTGTTTAAAGCCATTTTTCTTACAACTATCTAAATATTCTTTCTTTTCAGTAATAGAATAATTATATCTAACATGATCAGCCGCAATCCATATAGGAACTTCAATATCAGATTTTAAAACACTATCTATATCTTTAATAATTTCTTTATTATTACCTTTAGTATAAATACCAGAATTTATCACCATAACAATATTATTAATATCAGAAATACGAGATATAGAAAACATTCCAAATTGATTTTTAAATTGATACATATATGCAAATATAAAAATAATAGTAACAAATAATGAAATTAATCCATATTTAATATATTTAATAAATACTTTACTCTTCTCAGTAAGTAATTTTAATATCCAAAATACTAAATATGCCCCATATAAATATATACTTGCAGGTCTAGTCATCACCATTATAAATAAGTGAATATTTATAAATATAGGATATTTACTATTAGGATTCTTAATATAAGATATAGTTAGATAAAATAATAATACTATTTGAAAAATAGAAAAACATTCAGTAAGAATAAATATATTCCACATGAATAAAAATGGACATATAGCATATATTAAAGAAATAATAAATTGAAGATATTTAGATTTAAATAATTTCTTTACAGTTAAATAGAAAAAAATTATAGATATTAAAAATAATATTTTTTGTATAAAAGCCATAATTGTAAAAGTATTATCTAAAGAACCAGAAAAATAATTAACTATTTTAAAAAAGTAAGGATATATTGGAGTTCTACCTTCATCTAATATTCCCTTTAATATATTTCCTCTAAAAAGTGTAGTATATGAATTAGTATCAGATCCTTTTAAGAAAGCTGGAAAAAAACTATAAAATATATTTTGTATAATAATAGAAATCAGAATAATATAAGTAAGTGGATATTTAAAAATCTTCCTAAAATTGTACAATAATCTATTCATAATAATGTCCTCCTAAATTTTATTATAGCAAACAAACTTGACACTAAAAAATAAAAAAGCATAAAAAAATAAATATATTATAAGAATTGTGATACAATTTAAGATAGGAGGAGAGAATATGAGAGGATGGCTATTTACAAAAACTCATGTAGCGCCAAAACTAATTGAAAAAGAAGATCCAAAACCTAAAAAAGGTTGGGTTGTAATCGATGTTAAAGCAGCTGGTCTATGTCACTCAGATGTAGCAGCACTTGAACAAGAAAGTTGGATGGGTCTAATTCATGCAGCTCCTTGTATATTCGGGCATGAATGTGCTGGAGTAATTACAGAAGTTGGAAAAGGAGTAAACAAGTTCAAAGTTGGTGAACGTGTTGGTGTATGCCCTATTGATCCTAAAACTGGAGCAGCAGTTGGTTATGACTATGATGGTGGTTATGCAACTAAATGTGCAGTACCTGCATCTTGCTTAGTTCATATACCAGATGAAGTATCATTTAAACAAGGAGCAGCTGCAACAGATGCAGGAGCAACTTCATACCATGCCCTATTTACTGTAGGACAAGCTAAAAAAGGTATGAAAGTAGGAATCATTGGTATCGGTGGTTTAGGACAATTCGCTGCTAGAATGGCAGTACTAGAAGGATGCGAAGTATACGCAGTTGATACTAGTCCAGAAGCTAGAGCTCTAGCTAAAAAAATAGGATGTGCTAAAGTATTCGATAATGCTGAAAAACTAGAAAGAATTAAACCAGACCTAATTGTTGATTATGCCGGATTCGGAGTAACTACAAGAGCTGCCACTAAAGCTGTTAAAACTGGTGGTACAGTAGTACTTGTAGGTATGGGTGTATCACAATTTGAATTAGATACAATGACAATTATAACAAATCAAGTAAGATTATTAGGATCTGTTGGAAGTATACCTGAAGACGTAGCAGGAGTTTATGAGTTCTTTAAAAAAGGATTAGATCCAGAACTTACATCAATACCATTTGAAGATATTGATAAAGGACTAGAAGAACTAAAAAAAGGTAAAATAAAAGGACGTCTAGTCGCAGAAATAAATGAATAAAAAAAATACGTGAAAACGTATTTTTTTATTTATTAAACATTTTAAATATTGAAGTTGCTGCATCTATCGCATCATTACCAGAACTATTAGATGAAGATGTTTGTTGTGGTAAGAATGGTACCAAAGAATTAGCAAGTTTAGGAAGAGGCATAGTTTGTACAACTACTTTTCCAGGACCAGTAATAACAGTATTAAATATACCTTCACCACCTAAGAATATATTCTTAAGTCCTTTAACTGTTTGTACATCGATTGAACAAGTCTCATCCATAGTAACTAAATAACCAGTACTTAATACTAATTGTTGTCCAGCTTCAAGATTAAATTCTTTATTAGAACCATCTATTTCAATAAATACAATTCCCTCTCCAGTAAGCTTTTGCATAATGAAACCTTCTCCACCAAAGATACCTACACCAATCTTTTTATTAAAGAAAGTAGATAACTCTATATTTCCATAAGATGCTAAGAAAGCAGACTTTTGACAAATAATAGATTTACCAGCTTCTAACTTTATCGCAATAATACTTCCAGGTACACTAGTACCAAAAGCTATTTTAGAACCATCTCTTTCAGATGTATAAATATTTTGGAATAAATGTTCTTTAGTAAATAATCTACCTACTACTTTACCAATTCCCCCATTAGTAGATGTATCCATCTTAATAGTTTGATCCATCCAAGCCATAGAACCACTTTGAGTAATCATAGATTCTCCACTCTTTAAAGTACACTCTACTATAGGAAAACTTCCTCCAATTATTTCATATTCCATAAAACTACCTCCATAATTAAATTAATTATAACAAAAAAGACTAGCTAGAACTAGTCTTTCTTAGTCATTACTTTCATACTCCATGAAAATTTACCACATTTAGGGCATTTCATAAATCTAGTAGTATTAATATGAGGAGCAAACATTGCTGTAAAATAAGATTTAGGAGTAAATCTATGATGACATTTATGACATTCATAATATCCAGCATCTACTTCTAATTTTAATCCATAAAAGGCAACGCATACTAATAATATAGTAGATAAACAAATAATTGTACCTAATAATGGTCCTTCTTCTAGAGTATAAGAAGCTAACATTACTATACCAATATAAAATAGTACTGCAGAAATAGTCATAACATACATATTAATTAATAATTTTCTATTCTTAGCTTCTTCTTGTTTAGCCATTTCAATCAATAATTCATCAGTTCTCTTATCCATATCTTTCATATCAATTCTTTCACCTATTAAAAGTTCATTGACACTAATACCTAAGATATTACATAAATCTAACATCTTGCCAGCATCCGGTAAAGATAAACCTCTTTCCCATTTAGATACAGCTCTATCAGTTACATATAATTTCTCAGCTAATACTTCTTGAGTAATCTTCTTCTCTTTCCTAACTTCAGCAATAAACTTACCAATCTTTTTTAAATCCATGAACTTTTATCTCCTTTCATGACTTAAATATACTCTATTAATTAATAAAAATACACATACTAGTAGTTGAGTTCCTATCCTCTCGGATTTTTACAATTTCTAACTCTCTCAATATCTTCTTTATCAATCCATTCCTCAGTATAACCACAATTTAAACATACATATCTATGAACATTAACAGAAGTAAAAATAGTTAAACCTACCAGAATATTATTTCCTGCACCATAACCTCTAGTACTACCATTAACTCTCTTAATATCACTACTATTACATTTAGGACAAACATGACTATTTTTCATAAAAAACCTCCTATCTTGAGTCGTCATCATCTCTGCCATTATTCCTCATAACTATACCACCATAAGGATAAAGCGTTCTATCAGTAGACCTTTTTAATGTATATATTTTTTTAGGATAACCCAGTGGTAACTTAATATCCATCTCTCTATTACTTCTATTAGTACAAACTAATAATTTATTCTCACCACAATATCTCTCATACATAATATAATCATTAGTTAAATCAATTATTCGAGGCTCAGCTTCTCTTAAAAAAGGATTTTCTTCTTTTATTCTACCTATATCAGTAACTACTCCATGTATCATAGGATCTATACTATCCCATTTAAAATATCTTCTATTTTGCAGATTGCCTAATCCTTGTAGACCTGCTTCATCTCCATAAAATAATGTAAGATTACCAGGAAGAAATCCTAAAGCTAATAGATAAGATAAATATTTATCTCTACCAATTCTATATTCTTCTTCATTTAATTGAAAATTTCTAATAAAATCTAATCTACTATTGTCAAAATCCCATGCCCACATATTATTAGGATCAAATAAATATGGAGCTCCTAATATAGTAATTATTCTAGATATATCATGTGTAGAAGTAGAATTCATTAAACTATCTCTAGTCTCTTTAGGATATTCACCAATTATCTCCTCATAAACACTTCTAAGCTTATCTACATCACCATACATATAATATCTAAGCAATGCATCCATTCCTTTATAATTCATTACAGAGTGCATTGAATGACCTGACATAACATAATTTCTATTTTTATATACTAATTGTTCCCATACTTCTCCATATATAAAAGAATCTTCTTTATTTCTCTCACAAGCTTCTCTAATAAGTTCAATAAAATGATCACTTAATTCATCCGCAACATCAAGTCTTAAACCATCTATCCCACATTTAAACCATAAATCAATTATTCCTCTTTCACCACAAATAAATCTTTGCCACTCTGGAGAATCACAATTACATTCTGGTAAATTTTTAAATCCCCACCAATATTGGAATACTTCTCTACCTTGATTATTACGTGTCTTTCTATAAAACTTTGCAAACTCTGAATTAGGATTATGATAAGCCCCATCACTATCATAAGAACCATATTCATTAAAATACTTACTATCATTTCCAGTATGATTAAATACTCCATCTAATATTACTTTCATACCTAATGAATGAGCCTTATCACAAAGCTTTCGTAAATCAGCAACAGTACCAGCTAAAGGATCTACTTTCTCATAATCTCCAGAATCATATCTATGATTTGATTGAGATTCTACTATTGGGCTTAAAAACAGTACTTTAAATCCCATCTTTCTAATATATTCTAACTTATCAGTAATACCTTGTAGATCTCCACCATAGAAATCATTTGTCCAAATACCATCTTTATCAGGTCCTAATTGAACATCTTCACTTAAATCTCTATGAATATTTCTTCGAGGTCTATCTACTAATTTAGAATCATCACTTCTATTAAATCTATCTACAAATATATGATAAATCATAGTACCTTTAGCCCAATCAGGTACATTAAAATTAACACTCATCTTTTTCATATTAGTCTTTTGTATATCTCTACCAAATTTATTATCCTTATCAAGATAATGTTCTACACCATCAATACAACAACTAATAAAAGTATTATATAAAGCACTATCAGGTAAATCTATTTCACCTTCAAATGTAATAGTATTATTATCATTACTCTTATGAGATAAATTAAATCTATAATAATCTTTAGAATTAAAGCAATTAAAGACAACATTATCATACCAATTATTACCTAAAGGTACTTGTAATGTAACTCTAAATCTATTATTACCAATCTTTTCTACATTAACCTTATTCATCAAACTCACCCTGCTCAATATAATTAATAATCACAATCTTTAGAAATAATTTTATAAGGATATTTTTCTCTTAATTTCATTCTTTCATCTTTAGACATTACTAAAACTTTCTTAGCTATATCCATATGTAGAATACCATCTAAATGATCTAATTCATGAGATAAAACTGTAGATTCAAATCCCTCAAATTTCTCTTCATTTAAATTACCATTAATATCATAATATTTAATAATTATCTCATAAGGTCTTTCTACTAAACCAACATTATCTAAACAGCTTAAACATGCTTCCCAAAACTCAGTCTTACCTTTTCTAGAAATAATAATAGGATTAATTAAAACCTTAGACTCATTATAATCAATATTATCTAAAGGAACATCTAAAGTAGTATTCTTTAAATAAACTATTCTTTTAGGAATACCTATTTGTACAGCAGCTAATGCAAAACATTCAGTATCTAAACAAAATTGTTCTAATAATTTAATATCATCTTTTAACTCTTTATCATCAAAAGAAACTTCTTTAGATATTTGTCTTAAATAATCCTCATCATTTTCAATTGTCTTTCTAACTATATTCATATAAATACCTCAATTAAAATATATTATAAATCATTACATGTATCAATTACTATATCTTTTAAAATATCTTGATCATCATTATCTACTAAATACATAGCTTTAGCTCCCTTATAAGGAATAGCCTCTTCCATCTTATATTTATTATTACTATCTACTCTTTTCACAAGTAATCTATCATCATATATTCCACCAAATAATTTACCATTATAATAAAGTAAATATTCACCCATCATAGACTTACAAGTAATACTTTCAAGTACTGATAATTGATCTAATATATAATCTCTATATTCCTTACTACTTGCCATAATATCACCACATATTAAATATATCATAAATATAAAAAAAACGGATAAATCCGTTATTTATTTATTCATTTCTTCTCTCATCAAAGATGAAATATCAGCAATCTTATCATATGTTTCTTTATTTCTAAAATTAGTTTTAGCATATTCAAATATTTTACCTATATTATCTATTATATCTTCATTTATTTCTTTCATCCAATTATATCTAGGCATAATCCAAACATGAAAATGTCTATTTTCTTTCTCTTCAAAAATAATATCAAATCTATCACAAATATTATTCTCTCTTAATTTAATAATTGTTTTATTTACTATATCAAACATTTCATCTCTCTCTTGTTTAGAAAGTTCTGCTAATTTTTCAATATGTCTTTTAGGCGCAACTACTAAAAATCCAACTATAGGTAATTCCCAATCTTGTGATAATGTAAAATTATTATTTTCAAAAATCATACCACAAGGTAATTCAAATTCATGCTTTGCATAAGCACATCCAGGGCAACCATCAAATCTTACTTCTTCATTACAATAATTAATCATCATATCACCATCTATCTAATAAGATATTATAATAATGCAACAATAATATGATAATGCACTATATTTCTATCTTTCCTTCTGAAAATTTATTTAAAACTTTAATCAATTGTTTCTTCTCTGCTTTTTGAACACGACTAGATACATCTTCAGGTGTATCATCTTCATATACTTCTACTTTTGTTTGAGCAATTATCTTACCTTTATCATATTCTTCATTAACAAAATGAAGTGTTACTCCAGTTTCTTTTTCGTGATTTTCAACTACAGCTCTATGTACATTCATACCATACATACCTTTACCACCATACTTAGGAAGTAAAGCAGGATGAGTATTAATTATAATAAAATCCTTAACAACATTTTTAGGTAATAATTTTAAATAACCAGCTAATACAACTAAATCAACATCATTATCTTTTAACTTTTGATATAATTCATTTTCATCTTTATAATCAACTAATACATAATTATTGATTCCTGATAATTTAGCTCTTTCAATAGCATAAGCTTTCTCTGTATTTGAGATAACTATTTTGATTTCTGCATTTAACTTATTATCATTAATCGCATCAATTATTGCTTGAAGTGTAGTTCCATTACCAGAAGCTAATACAGCTAGTTTTTTTAACTTTTTATTCATATTAATTCCTTTCCAAAACTTAAAAAGACTCAAAAGTATTAAATTATTTCTTTTTCTTTTTATTTTTTCATAAGAAAATGCAGTTCCAATAGGTAACCAATAATTTTCATCTTTAGTTTCTTTATTTATATCTTTATTTTATATTTTTCCCCTTTCAAGCACACAAACATTCTCGCAATGGCTAGATCGTGGGTTTTTGCTATGTCATTATTTCTTTTTAATTGGATGTCTTATTACAGTCTTTAATTTGTTTTCATTACATTTTCTTGGATCACTTAAATATATTTCATGATGAAATCTTTTATCTGTTATATCTAAAACATAACCATTTTCTTCCATATATTTATGCATTAGTTCAACTGTAGCAGGTTCATTATCATATGAACCCACATGCATACATTGAACACATATTCCTTCATCATAAGTTAAGAATTCTACTTTAGAAAAATCTTGTTTTTTCTTTTTTGTAGCTTCTTCGATTGCCCAATCAAAATCTTTTTTAGTTACAAAATCTGGTAATCGAATGATTGAAATAAAATTCAATTCTTCTTTTTGATTGTAATCTATTCCAACTCTACCATCTTGCCACCAAAATCCCTCTAGTGGAGGAACAACATATTCAAAATAACCATCTATTTTATGAGTCCCTTTGTAACTCATTTTAATTGTGAAAGCTATACCATATAATAAACCGATAGTTTTTTTATATTCCCCCTCTTCATCGTTAGGATTACCTTTACCTCTTACAGCTATGTAATTCATTTTAGGAATTTCTACTATACTTGGTTTATTCTTAGGCATATAAAATTCTTTATATTCTTTTTTATAATCAAAAGCCATAGTTTCACTCTCTTTCTATTTAATAGGTATTTGTATTTCAGTTAACCATTCTTCTACATTATCCTTATTCCAAATTCCATCAATATAGCATTCTCTTGGGTAATCTTTAATTTCTAATTTATTATCTTCTATATATTTCATAATCTTTGCATATGATTTCCCTAATGTATCGTATGATCCTTTATGATAGATACATATACATTTTGTTTCTGGAATATCCATAAATTTAATATTCTCATTTTCTTTAAATAGCTTATCATCTTTGATAACTGCTTGGGCATATCTCATTTTAATATTTTTTTCTTTATACTCACCATCTAAATAATTAACATAACAATAATCTGGTTCAATACATCTAATATTTGGATTTAATTCCATACACTCTTGTCCTGAACCCATAATAAACTCTGATGCCTCACTATAATCTTTTAAAAATCCTTCTTTGTAATAAACATAATAAGCTGGTACTATTTTTTCAAATATTTCTTCATTCATATCTTTCTCCTCCAACAAGTAATTTAGTCTTGAAAGCTGATTACTATATTCAAAAATAGTCTTTTCTAATTCTTTTTTCTTTGACTTAAGAATATTTCTTAATGGTTCATTATCTATTATTATTTTCTTTATTTCATCTATTGATAATCCAATTTGTTTTAAAGAAATAATCCTTGCTACATCTAATAATTGATTACTCTCATAATATCTATATCCATTAAAAACATCAACATATTTTGGAATTAATAATCCTTCTTTTTCGTAATATCTCAATGCTTTAATAGTTACTTTAGATAATTTAGAAAAATCTCCTATTCTTAACATAATATCGCCTCCTAAATTATTTATATAGTATCCCATAAGAGGAGAGTCAATATATATATTCATTATATCATTAAATAGCAATTATTAATATTTAAAAGAGTTCGAAATATTACTAAAAAAAGATGAGATTACTTCTCATCTTAATGTACGGGAATATCTTAATAGTGCGATCTATTTCAACACTTTTTTATGCCAACATTTTTTGTTACAATTTGGACATTTCATTAGCCATATTCCATCTTTAGTTATTCCACTCATACCAAAAAACATTTGATAAAAAGTTGGGATATATTGGTGCTTACATTCTTGGCATTCATAATATCCTGTTTTTCGGATAATATTAAGATTATACACTCCAAATAAAAGCAATATTACTAAAGCAAGTGCCATAATTGTGTTTCTTATTACCATAGGCATTTCAATAAGTATTGTTGAAAGAACTATTAATAGATATATAACAACCCCTAAAAATGTTATGATTCTATTTAAAGTAAGAATTTTCTTATTTTTGCTTTCTATTTCACGCCTCATCTCTAAAAGATTTTCCTCTGCTTGTTCATTGTAAGATTCTTTTATAATTTTCTTTGCTGATAATAGTTCATTGACATTAATATCAAGCAACTTACATAACTCTAACATAATTCCAGCATCAGGCATAGATCTTCCGTTTTCCCAATGTGAAATTGCTCTATCAGTAATATTTAGTTTATTAGCTAATTCTTGTTGAGTCATATTTTTTTCTTTTCTTACCCTAGCAATAAATTTTCCTATTTTTTCTTGATTCATAATCATATCTCCTCTATTCAAATTTATTATAATATAAGAATTACTAATTGTATCCACAGTGTTAGTAGAGTTTTAAATAATTATACTATACTCTATTATATGAACATGTTTTTCAAATTAATTATGACCTATTCCCTATAACATGGTTAGATATAAAAATAATCCCTTTTTTTGATTTTTTATAACAAAAAGGGATTATAAATATTTTTATAAAATATTGAGTTTCCTTATTTTTCAATAGTTTTACGACATAGTACTGATACGGTTTCAACATGCCCTGTCCTGGGGTGAAGAACATATGCTCTAGGCCTGTACTAGGTCAACAGAACATGTTTCCTAGTTCCTATTTTTTTTCATTTTTGTTTTTAACACTTGATAATGCTACTCCGATACATAGACCAATACTAAGTCCAATAGGTAACCATAAACCCATATTATTTGTAGAAGCACCAATTGATGTACCAACACTTATACCTATACACATTCCAATAGCTATCCAGTAACTATTGTTATCTTCTTTTTTATTATTTTCTTCTTTTATTTTTTTATTTTCTTTTTTCATAAAATCTCCTTTACTTTCTTTCTAAAACTGCGATGGATTCACAATGATATGTCTTAGGAAACATATTAAATGGTTTTATACTTACTACTTTATATGTATCAGATAATTCTCTTAAGTCTCTAGCCATAGTAGCTGGATCACATGATATATATACTATTCCATATGAAGATATTTTCTTTAAATACTCTACTGTCTTCTTATCTAATCCTGCACGAGGAGGATCTACTACTACTAAATCATGTTTACCAATTATCTTATCTATATAATCTTCTACTTTACTACAAACAAATTCTACATTCTTTATATTATTTAATTCTCTATTATCAAGCGCATTATTAATAGAAGAAGTACTCATATCAATACCTAATACTCTATTAACTTCATCACTTATATATATACCTATAGTACCAGTACCACAATATAAATCTAATACATTCTCTGGTTTATATTTCTTACAGTATTCTAATACCTCATTATATAAAGACTCTACCATTAAACCATTAACTTGAAAGAATGATTTAGGAGATACTTTAAATTCAAATCTACCTATAGTAGATATCAAATTATTCCCAATAATTAACTTATCATTCACAAATACATCATCAAAATAATCTTCTATACCATCTAAATTATTAACTTCACCAGTAAAATTAACCATAATATTAGAATTAGTATTCGCAACTCTAACCATTATCTCAGTAATATTATTTTCTTTATTATCTACTATTTCCTGTAATTTAGGAATAACCGCATTAATCTCATCTCTAAGTATCATACAATTATCTATTTCTACTAAACTATTACTCTTTTCTTCATAGTAACCCAACTTATTTAAATGTACATGAAAAGTAGCTTTATTACGATAATTGTATTCATTTACTGATACACAATCATCTACTATATCTTCATCTATTCCGCCTATTCTTTTTACTAAATTCTTAATCTTATCAGTTTTAAATTCATTTTCTTTTTCTAAACTCATATTAAGAAATTGGCAAGATCCACAAGAAGAATAATAAGGACATTTTATATCTAATCTATCATTACTTTTTTTAATATAATTTAATACTTTTGCTTCTATAAATTTCTTATTACTATGTATTATTTCTACATCTACTACTTCTCCTGGAAGACTATTAGGTACAAAACATACCTTACCATCTATATAACCTAATCCCCTACCAAAATTATCTATTCTTTCTATTAATACTTCCATCTAATTCGCCTCACTCTAATTATACATAAATTAATACTTATTTACCATACTAATAAATGGTGATTATATGAATAATAGACAAATATCTACTATCACAGGAGAAGTATCTATAATTGGTCCTAAAGACTCTTTTATAGAAGATATAGATACTAATATAAATTTAATAAGAAAAAGAATAAAAAATAATTTAAATATAGATTATATGTATATAGGTAGAATCACTAATACTAAAATAGGAATACTATCTATAAATAATATTACTAGTAAAAATTTAATAAATAATATAAAAAATCAATTAAATAAAATAGACATTGATGGAATAATAGATTCATCTTATATTAAAAGAAACTTAGAAGAAAAACATCAATTATTTCCAACTATCATTACTACAGAAAGACCAGATAAAGCATGTATGGCTCTACTTGAAGGTAAAGTAATAATAATAGTAGATAATAGTCCATATATATTAATACTTCCTAGTTTTTTTATAGATTTCTTTCATACAGTAGATGACTACTATCAAAAATCTACTCATGTATCATTTATAAGAATAATTAGAGTATTAGCTTTCTTAATAAGCATCTTAACTCCTGCACTATATATATCAGTAACTACTAGAAATTATAATCTAGTACCCATAAATTTATTATTAGTATTAAAAGCAGGAAGAACTTATGTACCTTTTCCTGCATATATAGAAGCTCTATTTATGATTATATGTTTTGAAATATTAAAAGAATGTGATATTAGAATGTCTTCTACTAATTCATCATCTATTTCTATATTAGGTGGTCTAATATTAGGAGATGCCGCAGTAAATGCCGGTATAGTATCACCTATAATGATAATTGTAATATCTCTATCTTCTATATCCGGATTAATATTCTCATCACAAGAATTTATTAGTGTTACAAGATTTTATAAAATACTCCTATTACTATTAAGTAGTTTCTTAGGTATTATAGGAGTACTTATAGGTATATTATTCTTAATAAATAATTTAATACATACAAAACAATTTAATTATAAATATCTAACTCCACTAATACCATTAGATAAAAATGAATTAAAAGATACAATAATAAAAGTAGATAATAAT